>NZ_JAMYMR010000007.1:0-245580 GCF_040318635.1 Mesorhizobium sp. M1066 | reverse complement strand
GGCGACCCCAGGGACCATAGACGGTGAAGAAGCGAAGCCCGGTCGTCGGCAATCGGAACAGATGGCTGTAGCTGTGCGCCATCAGTTCGTTGGCGCGCTTGGTCGCGGCGTAGAACTGCAGCGGATGGTCGGCCGGACGATGTTCGGAAAACGGCATGTCGGTGTTGGCGCCGTAGACACTCGACGTGCTGGCATAGGTCAGGTGCGCGACGGCGCTGTTGCGGCAGGCCTCCAGCATGTTGGTGTAGGCGATGATGTTGCTTTCGACATAGGCATGCGGGTTTTCCAGGCTGTAGCGAACCCCGGCCTGGGCGGCCAGATGGATCACCCGGTCGAATGCATGGTCGGCAAAGCAGGCGTCGACCACGCTCTTGTCGGCGAGATTGCCGCGGATGAAATGATAGCCGGCATTGGTCTTGCGGCTCGCCTCGTCCAGAAGCCGCAGCCTCGCCTCCTTGATCTGCGGATCGTAGTAGTCGTTGACATTGTCGATGCCGACGACCTCGTCACCGCGCTCCAGCAGCCGCTTGGCTACGTGATACCCTATGAAGCCGGCCGCGCCGGTGACCAGAACCCTCATCAGAAGCGCCCATCCGTAACATGCCTGGGGAACAGACCCTTGATGTCGTAGATGACGCCCGGGGTCTTGCAAAGCGCCTGCAGGCCGTCGACGCCCAGCGCGCGGAACTGCCTGTGGCCGACGGCCACGATAACGCCGTCATAGCGCTGATCGGGAATGTCCTTCATGCTGGCTATGCCGAAGGCACGCGCGCATTCCTGCGCGTTGACCCAGGGGTCCCATATGTCGATGCCGGCATTGTATTCCTTCAGTTGGGCAACGATATCGGCGACCTTGGAATTCCTCAGGTCCGGACAATTTTCCTTGAAGGCCGCGCCCATCACCAGAATCCGGCTGCCAACGACAGGTATTCCCTTGCGCATCATCAGGCGGGCCGTCTGATCCGCCGCGTGCTGACCCATGCCGTCATTGATACGACGGCCGGCAAGAATCACCTCCGGATGATAGCCGAGTTCCTGGGCCTTGTGGGTGAGATAGTAGGGATCGACCCCGATGCAGTGGCCGCCGACGAGACCAGGCGTGAAGCGCAGGAAATTCCATTTGGTGCCGGCGGCTTCCAGCACTTCGGACGTGTCGATGCCGAGCTTGCCGAAGATAAGCGACAGCTCGTTCATCAGCGCGATGTTGAGGTCGCGCTGAGTGTTCTCGATGACCTTGGCCGCTTCGGCGACCGCAATGCTCGAGGTACGGTGTGTGCCTGCCGGCACGATCGAGGCATAGAGCGCATCGATACCTTCGGCCGCTTCCGGCGTCGAGCCGCTGGTGACCTTGACGATCGTTTGCAACCGATGCTCGTGGTCGCCCGGATTGATGCGCTCGGGACTGTAGCCGAGAAAGAACCCCTCATTGTAGCGCAGGCCCGAATGTTTCTCGATCAGCGGAGCGCACACCTCTTCCGTGCAGCCGGGGTAGACCGTCGATTCGAAGATCACCACCGCGCCTGGCGAGATGACCTCACCGACCAAAGTCGATGCCATGATCAGCGGTTTCAGATCCGGACGGTTGGCCCTGTCGATCGGCGTCGGAACCGTGACGATGAAAATCCCGCAATCGCGCAGATCGGCCTTGTCGGTGGTGAATGTCAGCCGCGACGCAGCACTGATCTCATCGCTGCTGGCTTCCAGCGTATGGTCGTCGCCACACTTCAGCGCGTCCACCCTCGACTGGTCGATGTCGAACCCGACGACATCCCTGGTGGCGCCAAAAGCGACCGCCAGCGGCAGGCCGACATAGCCAAGCCCGATGATCGCTATTTTCCTGGAGGCGAGATCCATCTGCTTCCTGCGCTTGCTATTCCAGAGCCATGCTTCGCATTGGTTATCGCGCACCAAAGCCGGTAAGCATCGTTTTCATTGTCTTGAGGGTTATCAAAACGTCCAGCCAAGGCGAAAAGTTCTTTATGTAATAGAAATCATAGTGCAATTTTTCCATAACGTCATCGACGGCAGCCACATGCCCCTGATTTACTTGTGCCCACCCACTTATGCCTGGCCTGACGATATGCCTGTAGCGATAGAATGGCAGCTCAGCCTCGTACCACTGTGACAGCACGACAGCTTCCGGTCGCGGTCCGATCCAACTCATTTCGCCACGCAGGATGTTGATGACCTGCGGCAGTTCGTCGATCCTGGATTTTCGCAGGAAACGCCCGACTCGGGTGATGCGATCATCATCGCGCCTGGTGATCGCCCTCTCCTTGTCGCTGCCGGCGCCAGAGTGCTGGCGCATCGAGCGAAACTTGTAGACCGTGCAGATCTTGCCCCGGTAGCCCATGCGTTGCTGGCGAAACAGCGCAGGACCATCGGAATCCAGCCGGATCAGCAGCGCTATCAACGCCAGAACGGGGGAAAGAACGATAATCAAGACAAGTGCCGAGACCCAGTCGACCGCCTGCTTGATCTTGAGATAGGCCTGGTTCGGATTGAGTGAACCAAGCGTGTTTTCCGACAGGTGCTCGATCTCGACCCGACCGGTCAGCGACTCTCTGACCTGCTTGACGTGGTATACGGGCGTTCCCGAAAGGGCCCGATCCGCGATGTATCGTTCCCATTCCGCGCCAAGATCGGCACGCAGATCAACGACCACGCCGCTGGCTCTTTCGATTATCGTACTGGTCGACTTGATCCAAAACCAATGCACACCCGGTAACGTCTTGAGGCGCTCGACATCTCCGCCGGGAATCACCACGAGCCGGTACGGATCGAGACGCCGCGTCAACAGGCTCAGGCCGAAGTACCAGAGCGTGGACTGCGTGAAACTGGCGGCGGCCTGAAACCGGCTGTACTCGAACCGAAAAAAGAAGATGGTCAGGAAAACAGCCCCGTAGGACAGGGCAAATGTCGGCAAGATGTAACTTGCCGCGGCCACGCCCGGGAAATTTCCGATGCGGCGATAGGACAAGAAGCCCACAAGGTGCGCGATGACCGCAGCGGCCACCGTGACCTGAAGATTGGCCGAATAGATAAATTCAGGATTGAAGACAATCCGGATGATCGCCGGCGCAAAAATCGCGAATGTCAGTCCGCCAAGCAGTTGAAACCGAATCCTGAACAGGAAGTGCCGGCTTCCGACAATAGTCGACGCTGCGACATTCAACGTCTTCCCCCCTTCCCCGAAGCTGCCGTGTCGGCGACAGACCAGCGCGATAGTGCATCTGACCTGATCGCTCACAACAACGAATCGGACGTCTCGCCCCCCGGCGATTCGATACAGTCGAAGACCAAGGGCTACGACAGTGCGGCGGCACCAGCAAGCATCTATTTCTTAGGTCAACAGTTCGGGGAATTGAAAAGCCTGGGCTAATAAAGCGGCTTGATGATCATTACTGAAGATGTCGCAGCGTCTAGGGCGATATAACCGACAATCTATCGAGGTTGGCGGACACCAGACCGGAAATCGGCCAGTCACGTCGCTCCGGCCAGTGGCTTGATTGCCCCTGGCCGTTTCTTCGATCGCGCGCTTCAGCCGCGCTTGAGCAGCGTCCAGACGGCCGGCACCAGGCATGCCGCCAGAGCCACCTTGATCAGGTCGCCGATGATGAACGGCACGACGCCGAACTGCCACGACTTCTCCGGACCGATGAGCAGCGCCAGCCAGGCAAAGCCCATTGCCATCATGACGACTTCGCCAACCAGCATGGCGTTGAAAAGCTTGATCGGATGGCGGTCCCAGCCGCGATCCGCGGCCCAGCCGACAATGGCCGCCATGACCACAAAGCCGGCGAGATAGCCGCCGGTCGAGCCGAGCATGTATGCAATGCCGAGACCCTTTTCAGGCGTGCTCTGGAAGACGGGGAAGCCCATGGCGCCCTCGGCCATGTAGAGCAGCAGGGTGGCGACGCCGAGACGGATGCCGAAGGCGGCGGCGATCAGCAGCACGGCCAGCGTCTGCATCGAAATGTCGACCGGCCCGAGCATAACCTTGGTCTTGGCCGACAGAGTCAGCACAAGCGTTCCGGCGATGGCCAGGAAAAGCTGCGTTGCCAGCCGCGCCGCGCCATTTTGCGGCAGAGCCAGAGAAACAAGCGGACGCATCGTAGTTGCAATTGCCATGGTATTTCCCCAATCCGATTGCCGCACACCGATGTTCGCGGCCTCACATCCTCCTATATTGGCTTGCGTGTTATGCGGCAATCGGTTTTGCCGTTTCCCGAAACAAGGCACCGACGCATGG
Organism: Mesorhizobium sp. M1066; assembly: GCF_040318635.1. Lineage (NCBI taxonomy): Bacteria > Pseudomonadati > Pseudomonadota > Alphaproteobacteria > Hyphomicrobiales > Phyllobacteriaceae > Mesorhizobium > Mesorhizobium sp. M1066. The sequence continues at coordinate 241,328 of NZ_JAMYMR010000007.1, read as the reverse complement.
CACTGAAATTCGATACCGGCTTCGACCCCTTCTATGGCCAGGGGGTGAACGTCGCGCCCGATGTCCAGCGCATCACGGCCCGCAATCCAAGCCCTTTCACCTTTCACGGCACCAACAGCTACATAATTGGCCGCGATACGCTGGCGGTGATCGATCCGGGGCCGGATGACGAGGCGCATCTGCGGACCCTGCTCGGCGTGATCGCAGACCGGCCGGTCAGTCATATCTTCGTCAGCCACACGCATCGCGACCACTCCCCGCTGGCGGCCCGGCTGAAAGAGCGCACCGGCGCCCTCGTGCTGGCAGAGGGGCCGCACCGGCCGGCAAGAGCCCTGCATATCGGCGAGACCAATGCGCTCGATGCCAGTGCCGACACGGCTTTCGTCCCTGATGTCGCCCTGCCCGACGGCGAGGTGGTCGACGGCGACGGCTGGTCGATCAGGACGGTTCTGACCCCGGGCCACACCGCCAATCATGCGGCATTCGCGCTGGAAAGAATTGGCGCGCTGGAGGGAACCGGCATCCTGTTTTCGGCCGATCATGTCATGGCCTGGGCAACCTCCATCGTCGCCCCGCCGGATGGAGCGATGGCCGACTACATGGCCTCGCTGGATCGCTTGATCGAACGCGGGGACCGCTTGCTGTTGCCCGGACATGGCGGGCCGGTGACGGCACCGCGTGCTTTCATGCGCGGGCTGAAGACGCACCGCAAGATGCGCGAGCGCGCCATACTGGAGCGGGTCAGAGAAGGCGATCGGACGATTCCCGACATGGTCAAGGCGATCTACAGGGACACCGACCCGCGGCTGCATGGCGCCGCCGGATTGTCGGTGCTTGCCCATCTCGAGGACCTGACGGCGCGCGGCCTGGTTGTGACCGATGCCGCACCGGCCATCGACGGCATTTTCACGCCGGCCGGATAGGCCAACCTGGACCGCTGCCAGGTGCCAACGCCTTATTCGGCCGGCGCGGCGCCAACCTGACCGGCGACTTCCTGGTCGAGTTCCGCCAGGAATTCGGTGATGCGCGCGGCATTGTCGCCAAGGTCGTAGCGGCCGTAGCGGGACGCCGACCGCATGTCGACGATGACCGTGTCGCCATCGTCCGTCACGCGGATCGCCACATCGGCGGGAAGGCCGATCACGAAGCCCTTGGCGACGGCGGTGATGGTCACCTCGCTTTGCCCGGCGAGATCGGGATAGGGCTCCGATAGATCCCAGTCGCGCCGGTCGAGTACGGTTTCGACGGCATTGACGACAGTCTCGAACGGCAGGTCGTAGCTGCGTGCGCTGACCAGCGGATAGCTATCGGTCTGCAGCCGCTGTTCACCAGGCGTCGACGGTGCAAGCACGTTCATATCCTTCGTGCGGTCGCTCACGTCGAGCGCCGGCGGTTCGTCGAAATCCGTCGAGATATCTCTGAGCGGCGGATAGATCGTCGCCCAGTAGGCGGCGACGCCATAGGGTGCGAGCACCAGCAGCGCCAGCAGCGCGCCGACCGTCAGGTCGCGGCCGCCGCGGTCGCCGAAATTCCAGAGCCGCGAAAAGGCAAACCCGGCAAACAACAGCGCTATCGCCGCCAGCAGCGCGACAATGCCCAGCACCCACAGAAAGACAGGTGTTTCGACGAGATCGAAGCGATGGCCGACGAAGACCGTCAGCAGCAGCACCAACGAAAAAGCGGCCGTGCGCCGCGACCAGCCGGCCGCCTTCGACGTTTGCCGTTCAGGAATGCTAACCATCGTTTTCCGTGCTGCCCCAACCCGAACGGAGATTTAGTGCCTTTTTGCGATGGCATGAAGCCGAAACATGCACCATCGCGTCAATCCGTCGGCAAGCGATAGTCCTTGAATTGCTGGCGCAAGGTGATCTTCTGGATCTTGCCGGTGGCGGTGTGCGGAATTTCACCGACGAAAGCGACATCGTCCGGCATCCACCATTTGGCCACCTTGCCGTCCATGAAGTCGAGAATGTCAGTCTTGGTCGGTTCCTTGCCCGGTTTGCGGACGACGACCAGCAGCGGCCGTTCGCCCCATTTCGAATGCTGAACGCCGATGGCTGCCGCCTCGGCGACATCGGGATGGCCAACAGCCAGATTCTCGAGGTCGATGGTCGAAATCCATTCGCCGCCGGACTTGATGACGTCCTTGGCGCGATCGGTGATCTGCATATAGCCGCCGGCGTCGATGTGGGCGACGTCGCCAGTGTCGAACCAGCCATCCTCATCGAACTGCTCCACGCCGGCGCCGCCATAATAGGCACGGGCAACGGCCGGCCCACGCACTTTCAGGCGGCCAAATGTCTTGCCGTCCCAGGGTTGCGCATTGTTGTCGTCGTCGGTCACCTTCATTTCGACGCCGAACGGCGGATAGCCCTGTTTCTGCTGGACATCGAGCCGGGCCTCGCCCTCAAGACCGGCATAGTCCGGCTTCAGGGTACACAGCGTGCCGAGCGGCGACATTTCGGTCATGCCCCAGGCATGGATGACCTGGACATCGTAGTTCTGCTGGAACTTGGTCATGATCGCGCGCGGGCAGGACGAGCCGCCGATGACAACCTTGTTGAGATAGGGAAGCTTCTTGCCGGTCTCCTCCAGATGCTGCAGCAGCATCATCCAGACGGTCGGCACGGCGGCGCTGAAGGTCACCTTCTCGGTGTCGAGCAGTTCATAGATCGAGGCGCCGTCCATCTTGCAGCCCGGCATGACCAGCTTGGCGCCGATCATCGGCCCGCTCTGGCCAAGGCCCCAGGCATTGGCGTGAAACATCGGCACGACAGGCAGGATCGTATCGCGCGACGACAGTCCCATGGCGTCGGGCATGGCAGCGATCATGGCGTGCAGCACGTTCGAACGATGGCTGTAGACGACGCCCTTGGGATCGCCCGTGGTCCCGGACGTGTAACACATGCCGGCGGCGGTGCTTTCGTCGAAGGTCTTCCAGGCGAAGTCGCCATCCGCTTCGTCAAGCCAATCTTCATAGGCGACCGCGTTGGGCAATGTCGTCGGCGGCATATGCGCCCTGTCGGTCAGCACGATCACCTGTTTCAGCGATTTTACGGCGCCGGCGATTTTCTCGAGCAGTGGCACGAAGGTCAGGTCGACGAAGACTGCCTTGTCCTCGGCATGGTTCATGATCCACACGATCTGCTCGGGAAACAGCCGCGGATTGAGCGTGTGGTAGATGGCGCCGATGCCCATGATGCCGTACCAGGCCTCGATATGGCGTGCGGTGTTCCAGGCCAGCGTCGCGATGCGGTCGCCCAGCCCATAGCCGTCGCGCTCCAGCCGCTGGGCGACCTTCAGGGCACGACGATGGATGTCGGCGTAAGTGGTACGCACGATCGGCCCCTCGATCGAGCGCGTCACGATTTCGCGCACGCCATGCTGCCGCTCGGCATTGTCGATGAGCTTATGGCAAAGCAGCGGCCATTCCTGCATCAGTCCCAGCATTCGGTCCTCCCTCACGCTTTTGCGTTGCGCTTTTCGGGCTATTGTGGAGCGAACCGGCGGATTGTCCAGCCGCCAATACGGCCGAGCGCTGCATTGGTGGAAAACCGCCACAATCCGGCCATCGTCGGCGTTAAGTTTCGTTAACGGGCAAAGGGGTGCGATTGGCGACTGAAAGAGGTTCGCATGGACGCGCAGCTCGACGACAAGGCTCTCGAGAGTACGCTTGCCGAAAGTCTGGCCGATCTGGTGCCGGACACAAAGACTGTTTCCGAAGATGAATTTGTTGAAGTTGTCGGCGGCGCGCTGGAAGCGGTCGGCGGCACGCTGCTGTTCAAGATGTGCGTCCAGAACCAGGGCGAGGACCAGCACGTCGCGGCCGCGTCAGTCGGCGATGGCGGAAACCGCCAGTTCCTGCTGCTCACCTTGCCTACCGGCGGCGGTTCCTTGAAGGTCGAGACCGTATCGAGAAGCAGCAACCCGGTCGCCGGGATCGCTGCCGCCTATGCCGGTCTCATGGACGTGTTCAAGGCCGCTGCCTGACAGCTGACGACAAGTATCTCGAGGGTTCCAAGGCGCGATCCATCGGCGTCGGCCCGGCAAGTTTTGCGTGCTGGATGGCGATAGCGGCTTGCACAATGCGCTTGCGCGACACACTTTAAAGTCGACGCAAGGAGAGCCCCTGCATGGATCAGATCGCCAACCCCGCACCCGGTTTCCAACGCAACCCGGACAAAATCATCACCATCGAGCCCTATGCCGGCACCGTTACCGTGCGTGCCGGAGACGTGGTCATCGCTTCAACAGCGGAGGCCAAGGTGCTGACCGAGGCCCCCTATCCGGCGGCCTTCTACATTCCGTTCGCCGACATCGATTTCGGCAAGCTCGGCCGCACCGACCACTCGACCCATTGCCCCTACAAGGGCGATGCATGCTATTGGAGCGTGCTGCCTGCCGGCGAGACCGGCCAGAACGCCATGTGGGCCTATGAGCGGCCTTTCGACGAGATGGCTGAGATCCGCAACCACGGCGCATTCTATGCCAGCAAGGTCACGATCGAAGCCAAACCGGACTGAGCCGACGCCGAAGGCATCGAGCTCCGCTCGGCTGGCCAGTCACTCCGTCGTGCCGTTGTTGCCGATGCCTTCGGCATCGTCGAGCCGCACAAAGGTCAAGCCCTTGGCCTTGAGCGCCAGCAGCCCCTGCACCACGCCTTCGCCGGCCGCATGGGTCGGCTGGTTGATGTGCGAGATGATGACGTCGCCATCCTTGGCCGCCGCGATGCGCCGGGCGGTCTCCTTGGCGCCAAGCAAAGAGCCACCGTCGCCGTTTATCGAGAAACCCGCGACCTTGAAGCCAAGCTTGCGGATCATGGCGATTGCCGACGGGCTGTATTCGGCGGTTGCGCCACGAAACCATTTCGGCGCCGGCTCGCCGGTCCCGGCAAGAGCGGCGGCTCCCGATTCGACCTCGGCCAGCACCGCGTCCGGGCTGCCGGCACTGCGGATGCCATAGATTTTCCGCGGCGTGTCGACCGCCGGAATGTGGTGGCCACCGTGATTTTCCAGTTCGAACAGATCGGGATGCGCCCGCATGATCTCGACAGCGGCGGCATTTCGCTTCAGCCAGATGCCGGTGACGAAAATGGTGGCGGGAATCTTGTTGTCCACCAGCGCCGAAAGGATCCGGTTGTCGGTCTGTCCACCGCACGCGTCGAGCGTAAGCGCCACACGGCCGGCTCCGCTCGCCTGCGACTTGATGTGCAGCGTCGGCTCGACGAGCGGCGCGGCATGGCTGGCGGATGCCATCGCCCACAACATGGCGATCATACAGAGATTTTTTTGCAGCAGGCGCATCAAACCGATTCCCGGACCCGTCATTTCAAGCAGGCATCCCAACGACCCGCATGAAGGCGGAAATCGGGATGATGCATAGCTGAAAAGCGCTCCGCGACAATGTGACCGTTCCTGTGGGCGACAGGTCATTCCACCGCGTCGAGAGCGGTCGTGCATGCGGCGCATGATCTCAGATGGCGTGTTCCAGTTTCATTTCGGTGCGCGAAAGAACCTCGCGCACCGCATCGACCACAGGCTTGACCCCCAGGCCCCAGACGCAGCATGCTTTGCTCGGATCCGGCGCGCGGCAGAGGTTTTCGGCCATGCAGGCGCAAGGCATCGGCGGCTGGAGCGAGATGCTGGGCACGCCGACGGGACCCCAGCGCGACGGCTCCGTCAGACCGAACAATCCGACAACCGGGGTTCCGGTGGCTGCGGCCATGTGCATCGGGCCGCTCTCATTGCCGAGAAACAGCCGAGCCTGTTTCAGCAACGCCAGCAGGCTTTCAAGCGACAGGTCACCGACGAGATTGACGACCGAGGGCGCGGTTCTGGCGACGATACGTTCGGCGATCTCGCGCTCATCCGGGCCGCCCACCAGGACGACATCCAGACCGGTCTCGCCGGCAATCTCGACGATCACTGCTGCAAACCGCTCCGGCTGCCAACGTCGCCCCTCGAAGCTTGCACCCGCATGCACGGCGATGAAGGCATTTGGCCGCAGTTGGTGCTTACCCAGCAGCGCCAATGCTTTCGCCGTCTCCGTTGGCAGCGGCTGAAGGTTCGGAATCACCGTGCGAAGTTCGATGCCGAGCGCTTCGAGCGGCGAGAGGTAGCGGTACAGGAAATGCTCGCCATCAAAGCCATAAGGCTTGGCAAAGACGTTAGCGGGCTGCCGCTCCAGCATACGCAAGGGTCTTTCGGGAGGATTGTAACCGACACGGTTCTTTGCCTTGACGAGCCCGGTGACGATGCGCGACGTCTTCGAATCGGTCAGGTCGATGGTCAGGTCGAAGTGGAAGCGGCGCAACGCCCGCACCATGGCGTAGAGCTCCTTCCCGCGCTCCAAGGGCGTTCCGCGCATGCGGTCGCGCCTGAATGCGACCACCTCGGAAGCGATACCATGGGCCATGACGAAGCTCTCAAAGCGGGCCTCGCACAGAAAGACGATGCTGGCGCCGGGGAATTCGAGCCGCAGGTTTTTGGCGAGCGCCGAAGCGAGGACGAGATCGCCTATAAACTTGGTTTGGATGACCAGGATCGAGTGGAACCGCGCGGGAGAAATCTGCAGCATGTGTTTCCGGGAGCAATTTGCGGATGGCCGCAAATTGGGCAGGAACAATGTCGAGATTACGCGACGCCGCCAGCACGTTCGCGTGAATTGCCTTACAAAACGGTAAGCTGGATGGATCCTATCGGCGGCCTGCCTTCGCAACCAGCACCGCTGCCTGCGCGGCCGCCAGCCTGGCGATCGGCACGCGATAAGGCGAACAGGACACGTAGTCGAGGCCGACCTCTTCGCAAAAGCGGATCGAGGCCGGATCGCCGCCATGTTCGCCGCAGATGCCGAGCTTGATGTCGGGCCGCGTCGCCTTGCCCTTTTGCGCGGCCATGCGCACCAGTTCGCCGACGCCGTCGATGTCGAGCGAGACGAACGGGTCCTGATCGATAATGCCTTTCTGGCGGTAGGTTTCCAGGAACGAGGCCGCATCGTCGCGCGAGATGCCGAAGGTCGTCTGGGTCAGGTCATTGGTGCCGAAGGAGAAGAATTCGGCCGACTCTGCAATGACATGGGCACGGATCGCGGCGCGGGGGAGCTCAATCATGGTTCCAGTGAGGTAATCGATCTTGACGCCGGTTTCCTCCATGACGCTCTTGGCAACCGCATCGATGCGCGCCTTGACGTAGTCGAGCTCCTTCACCAGGCCGACGAGCGGCACCATGATCTCGGGGACCACCAAGGCGCCGGCCTTCCTGCCGGCCTCCACGGCCGCCTCGAAAATGGCCCGTGCCTGCATCTCGGCGATCTCGGGATAGGAGACGGCCAGGCGGCAGCCGCGATGGCCGAGCATGGGGTTGAACTCGTGCAGCGCCTCGGTGCGCTGCCTGAGTTTGTCCGGCGACACATTCATGGCGGCGGCGACCTCGGCCACTTCCTCCTCGGTCTTGGGCAGGAATTCGTGCAGCGGCGGATCGAGCAGGCGGATCGTCACCGGCAGGCCGGCCATGATCTCGAACAGTTCGAGGAAGTCCGAGCGCTGCATGGGCAGAAGCTTGGCAAGTGCGGCGCGCCGGTCCTTTTCGGTGTCTGCCAGGATCATCTCGCGCATGGCGACGATGCGCTCGCCATCGAAAAACATGTGCTCGGTACGGCAAAGCCCGATGCCTTCGGCGCCAAAAGAGCGCGCCATGCGCGCATCGAGCGGCGTTTCGGCATTGGTGCGCACCTTCATGCGACGCACGGCGTCGGCCCATTCCATGATGGCGGCGAAATCGCCGGAAAGTTCCGGCTGCAACATCGACACGGCGCCCTTCAGCACCTGGCCGTTGCTGCCATCGATGGTGATGATATCACCCTTGCGGAAGGTCGAGCCCATCGCCATCAGCGTGCCGGCCTTGTAGTCGACACGCAGCGAGCCGGCCCCTGAGACGCAAGGCTTGCCCATGCCGCGCGCCACCACCGCGGCGTGGCTGGTCATGCCGCCGCGCGTGGTCAGGATGCCTTCCGCCGCATGCATGCCGTGGATGTCTTCAGGACTGGTTTCGATGCGCACCAGGATCGCCTTGCGGCCCTGCGTCTTCAATTCCTCGGCGTCGCCGGAGGAAAAGACGATCTCGCCGGTGGCGGCACCGGGCGACGCCGGCAGGCCAATGCCAATGACATCGCGCGCGGCTTTGGGATCGATGGTCGGATGCAGAAGCTGGTCGAGCGAGGCCGGGTCGATACGGGCGACGGCTTCCTCCTTCGTGATCAGCCTGTCCCGCGCCATCTCGACGGCAATTTTCAGCGCCGCCTTGGCGGTGCGCTTGCCGGAGCGGGTCTGCAGCATCCACAATTTGCCGCGCTCGATGGTGAATTCGAGATCCTGCATGTCGCGGTAGTGCTTCTCCAGATTGTCGGAGATGGTGACAAAGGACTGGAACGCGTCAGGCATCAGCTTCTGCAGCGACGGCTTGTCCGAGCCGGCTGCGATACGCGCCGCTTCGGTGATGTTCTGCGGCGTGCGGATGCCGGCGACGACGTCCTCGCCCTGCGCGTTCACCAGGAACTCGCCATAGAGCATCTTTTCGCCGGTCGAAGGGTTGCGCGTGAAGGCAACGCCGGTGGCCGAGGTTTCGCCCATATTGCCGAACACCATGGCCTGGACGTTGACCGCCGTGCCCCAGCTTTCGGGAATGTCGTGCAGACGGCGATAGGTGATGGCGCGGTTGTTCATCCAGCTCGAGAACACGGCTGATATCGCGCCCCAGAGCTGCTCGTGCGGATCCTGCGGAAACGGCCTGCCGAGTTCTTCCTCGACCTTGGCCTTGTAGAGCGCGATGACGCCCTGCCATTCGAGCGCCGTCAGTTCGGTGTCGAGCTCGTGCCCGAGCCCGCCTTTCTGATCTTCCAAGATTTCTTCGAACACCTCATGATCGAGGCCCATGACGACATCGGAATACATCTGGATGAAGCGGCGGTAGCTGTCATAGGCAAAGCGCGCATCGCCGGAATCGGCGGCCAGCGCCTCGACCGTCTCGTCGTTCAGGCCGAGATTGAGCACGGTGTCCATCATGCCGGGCATCGAGGCGCGAGCGCCCGAACGCACCGACACCAGCAGCAGTTTCGACGGGTCGCCGAACCGGCGGCCGGTCAGCCGGCCGATGTGATCGAGCGCGACCGCGACATCGGCTTCCAACCCGGCCGGATAAATACGGCCGTTGGCGTAGTAGGCGTTGCAGACCTCCGTGGTGATGGTGAAGCCCGGCGGCACCGGCAGCCCCAGGCTGCACATCTCGGCCAGGTTGGCGCCCTTGCCGCCCAAGAGATTCTTGTCGCTGGCACGGCCTTCCGCCGCACCATCGCCAAAGGTGAAAACCCATTTGGTCATGCATCGCTCTCCGGTTGCAGGAGATTGGAAAGATTGGCGAAACGGAAAGTTCCGCCGGTCCGTCCTTGGAGCGATATGATGCTGCAGTGCGAAAGGCAAGCGCCGGCAAAGCGGTCGGCCTTCTACAATCGATTAAGCAAAAGCCGCGTCCGAAGATGCGGCAAAATGACTTGCCATTCCGAGATTTTTGATGTAGAACATAAAGGGAACAAACAGGTGCGCCATGAAACTGCCCGGAAAACTCGACTATCTGGAAATGCCCGCGACCGGTGGAACGCTGGACCGGCTGAAGGCTTTCTACAGTACTGCCTTTGCCTGGTCGTTCACCGATTATGGGCCGACCTATTCGGCCTTTGCCGAAGGCCTGGACGGAGGCTTCCAGGCAGATGCCGCGGAAGCGCCATCAAAGCCGCTGCCCGTGCTCTACAGCAGGGATCTGGAGCAAACCCTCGACGCTGTCGAAAGCGCCGGCGGCACGATCGTCAAACCGATCTTCCCGTTCCCCGGCGGCCGGCGCTTCCACTTCGTCGATCCAGCCGGAAACGAGATGGCGGTGTGGTCCGAATAGCCCGCTGCATATCATTTGGCAGTGCTGCGTTGCCTGCCCAATTCGAGCGTTCCAACCGTCACTCATAAGGATTGTGCTTTTTGGCTGCTCTGCTAATAACGCGCCGCACAAGCGACTCTGACGGCAATTGGGGCGTCGCCAAGTGGTAAGGCATCGGTTTTTGGTACCGACATTCCCAGGTTCGAATCCTGGCGCCCCAGCCAAACACCTTTCTAGTGATGGCGGAGCGGCCGCCCACAGCACAGGCATGCCGGTGTCGTTGCAGACAGCCTGGCGCCGTTCTCCTCTGACAGGAGATCGTGCTCGACAAACAGTCCGTTCCAACCCGCGCCGCTTTCTGCTTGAATACCCTCGACGTCCCGCAATGGAGCATCGCCCTATCTCAAACGATCCCTTCGCTTCCTTGCAGCAACGTTTCCTTGCCCGGTGTGCGGATCGGCTCGTGGAGTTGAAGGCCGCCCTTGAGAGGAGGGCTGTGCCCGGCAGCAGTTCCGACGATACGCTGATCGGGATCGCCCACTCGCTGGCGGGTGGGGCCGGAACGTTCGGCTTTCCGGGTATCAGCGTGCGAGCGTCCGAGCTTGAGACGCTGCTGATCGAGCGATCGGATGTCGCACATACTGCGCTCGATGCGCTTATTGCGGAGATCGAGCGGACGCTGAAGTGACTCAACCGAAGAGGCTCACTTCTTCGGTCCAGTCAGGCCGGTCCTGGTCATCTCGCCCCAGCTCTGGTCGGCGCGCAGATATTGCCACCAGCCCTTCACGCGCCAGAAATTGTTGAGCTGGCGGTAGCCGAAATTCTCGATCACCGCCACGGCCGTGAGCACGGCAAGGTCCCGGGCGCGCGGAAAACGCTGAAGCTCGGCTTCTTCGAGAACCAGCGAACACACGCTCACGCAAACGCCGTAGGTGAAAACCAGCGACGTGAATGCCAAGAGATATTCGGTCGAGAGGATGCCGAGTAGCCAAAAGGCTGGGATCAGCACATAGCCCAGCACCTCCGATATCGGCCCAAGCACATCGACAATCAGTATGTGGCCAAAGCCGAGGAAGCCGACCCGCCCATAGCGGGGGTTGAAGAGCATGGAGCGGTAGCGGAAGAAGCACTCAAGCGCACCGCGCTGCCAGCGCGTGCGTTGCCTGGCCAGAACGCGCAGTGACTCTGGCGCTTCTGTCCAGCACACCGGCTCCGGAATGAACTGGATGCGGTATTTGCGTTTGGTGTCCATCATGTGGCGATGCAGCTTGATCACAAGGTCCATGTCCTCGCCCATCGACCCCTTGGTGAAGCCGCCAACCGCCACCACTTCGGCGCGGCGGAACACGCCGAAGGCGCCGGACACCAGCATCAACGTGTTGATGCGGCTCCAGGCCAGCCGTGCCATAAGGAAGGCCCGCAGATATTCGACCACTTGGAACAGTGCCAGCAACCGGCTGGGCAGGCGGATCTCGCGCACCCTGCCCGCTTCGATCCTCGATCCGTTGGCGATGCGGATCGTGCCGCCGACGGCGATGGTGCGCTCGGGATCGTCGATGAAGGGCTGGGCCGCGCGCATCAGTGCATCGGGCTCGAGGATGGAGTCGCCGTCGATCACACAAAAGAGAGGCGCGCGGCAGACATTGACGCCGGCATTCTGGGCATCAGCCTTGCCGCCATTTTCCTTGTCGACCACAAACAGCCGTTCTGTCATCGGCGAGGAATAGAGGCCGCGGATCGGCTTGTGTGTCAGGGCCTCCTCATAGGGCCGGTGGAATTTCACCAGCTTGAAGCCTTCGATAAGGCGCTGCAGAGTCTGATCCTTCGAGCCGTCGTTGATGACGATGACCTCGAAATTCGGATATTCGAGCGCCAGCATCGAGTGCACGCTCTCGACCACGTTCACTTCCTCATTGTAGGCGGGCACCAGCAGCGCGATCGGCGGCGCTACGTCGCCATAGCGGTGCCACAGCAGAGCCGAACGCGCGACCGGCGGGCGCTTGGACAGGGCGTAGGCGGCGATGATGAGCTGCAGCAGGTAGATCGCCGTCTGCGCCAGCCCCGCCCCGATGATGAACCAGGACAGGATGGAGGCCCCCAGAACGATCTCTTGGCTCCAGTCGAACATCAGGTGGCTGGCCCCTCGGCAAGGATCAGCGAGGCCGTGCGCTGCCTGCGCGAGACGTCGCTGGCGGCGATCTCGCGCAGCACCTGCTCTCCCTTCTGGCCAAACGAGCGGAGCGCGCTGGCAGCGGCATAGCGCACAGTCCATGCCTCGTCGTCCATAAGCTGCGCGAGGGGCGGGGCGAGTTCAGACAGGCCGAGGCGGCCCGCCGCATCGGCAGCGTCGGCGCGTACATCCCAGCCGCCATTTTCCATCGCCTTGATCAGGATGGCCGGCGCATTGGCATGTCCGGTCAGGCCGAGTGCCCGCAATGCGGCTGCGGCAACCTCCGATGACGGATCGCCGGCCGCGCGAGCAAAGAACTCACCAAACCGGAACCCGCCGTTGCGGGCAAGCGCATCGATTGCGGCCGCCCTGATGAAAGGCACCGCGTCCTGACGTCCGGCGTAATCCCTGAGTTCGTCGAACCGCTTTGGCGGAAAGCGCCTGAAAAGTTCGATCAGGCGTCGCGAGCGCTGTCCCGCCACGCCGATCTTGCGCAGCGTTATGACGAGCGGCGGCAAAGCGCCGAGATCGCAGAGCGCGATCGCGACGGCGATCCTGACCTCACGTGATCCGTCGCGGTCGAGTGCCGAAAGCAGGCTTGCCTCCGCGTTTTCCGAACGCAGGGCCGCCAGCATCTCGGCCGCGTGGATGCGTTCGGCGCCGTTGCCTTTTTCCAGTTGGGTGCCGACAAGCGCCGGCAGGCCACATTCGTTGAAGGCTGAGAGGAGCTCGTCGTGCTCCTCGCCGCGCAACAGCGAAATAAACTCGAAGCCGGCATCGACCGCCACCCTCGCCGGCACCGCGAGCAGCGCCGTCTTCAATGCCTCGCGATCCCGATTTTCGGTGAAGGCGATCAGCGCCGTCAGAAGAAGGCGCCGCTGATCGGCGCTCGCCGTCCCCCGGCGCTCGTGCAGCACTCGGCGCGCGATCAGCAGAAGCATGATCGCCAGGGAAAGGGCACTGAGCAGGACGGATAGGTGCCAGATGTACAACATGATCAGAACCGCGTGGTTAGGCCGAGTCCGAATATGGTTCGGTCGAATGTCGGGCGCTGCTCATGGGCGAGGCTGCCGCGCAGCGTCAGCGGATCCGTGACGTCCCAGGAGATTCCGGTAAAGACGGTACGCGTCGGCACCAGCGTGCCGTCGGAGATCTCGGGGGCATCCGCATAGCCACCGAACGCATTGACTCTCGGGGTAACTGCAAGATCGGCCCGCAGCACATAACCATCGGCGCGCGTGCCGATATCGTCGGCTGCGTGGACCCAACGTGCCGAAAGCCCCAGCCGGCCGTCCAGGACATAGACTTGCACCCAGGGCGAGATTGTGGAGACCTCGGCGGTGGCGAAATTGTCATAGCGAGCATCGATGTTGAGCGAGAACGGGCCGAGCGCTTTCGCGGGCGCCATGATCCGCCACGAAGCGCCGGCCCCGACCGAATATCGTGCCAGGAAGTCGGCATCCGGCGTCGCCGCTGCCAGCACATAGGCCGAAACCGTGGGCGAAAAGGCCTGGTCGATGCGGCCATCAATCTGAACATCGGTGCGACCGTAGCGAGTCGCCATCCGGGTGCGGCCCGAAATGGTCGTCTGCGGGGTGAGCCGATAGGCAAGGCCGGTCGAACTGTCTGTCCAATCACCAAGTCCATCGGTGAGGTCGCTCACTTCACTACCGATATCGAGCCGCCATTTGCGCGGCGGTGACGCAGCTAGTCTCTGCTCGATGTCGCGCGAGCCGGGTTCGAGGGCAAGCGCCTGCCGGTAGGCATCGCGCGCGGCGTCGTCGTCGCCACGGGCGCGGCGCACATCGCCGATTCCCACCAGCGCTTCGGCATTGCGAGGATCGATCGCCAGAACCCGCTGAAACGACTGCTCGGCCCGCGTGTAATCCTGCTCGATCAGGGAAATCCGCGCGTCGAGGCCGAGCGCCTCGGCATTGTCAGGCACAGTGCCAAGCACGTCATCAACCGTTGCGCGGGCGCGCGGCACGTTGCCCTGCCAGATCGCCAGGCGGACCTTGCCGAGGCGGGCGTCGAGAAGGCCGGGCCTGATTGCCAGCGCCTGGTCGAAGAAATGCCCGGCCTCGTCGAATTTCTGTTGGGAGCCTGCCACGAGACCCATGGCGACCAGGATGTCGGTGTTTTTAGGCGCCAGCCGCAGCGCGCGGCGATAGGCGTTCTCCGCCTCGGGCAATTGTCCCGCCGCCCGCAATCTCTGGCCCTTCTCCATCAGGCCGGCGACAGGATCCGGCCGCGGCGGGCGCAGCTTCTTCCTCGCGGTCGCAGGCTTCTGCTTGCTGCTGTCGGCCTGCTGGGCCTTGCGGATGTTGGCGACAAGCGTCGCCGCGTCGGCATTGCCCCGCTCGGCACGCGACACCTCTTCTGCCAGTTGCAGCGCGGCGTCCAGATTGCCTGAGCGGAACTCGACCTGAGCGATGCCGAAGCTGGCATCCAGATAGGTCGGCGCAAGCGCAAGCGCCCTGGAAAAGGCTTCACGCGCCGCCGGCAGATTGTTGCGGCCAAGCTCGGCGAAGCCAAGTTGCACCAGGGCGTCGGCATTGTCGGGCTTGAGCGCCAGCGCACGCCGCAACAGCTCCGCCGCCTCGTCGAAATGCTGGGCTTGCCTGGCCTTGACGCCGGAAGCGTACAGTTCATCGACCGCCTGGGCCAGCGCGGCGGCAGGCGCCGATTCAACCGCCAGGAAAACGCATGCCGCAAGGACAGCGCGACGGCCACGCCACATCAGCGTTTGCCGCTCTTGCGCGCCAGCAGGCGCGCAAGCCGGGCCAGGAGCTCCTCGGGAATGAAGGGTTTCACAAGGTAGTCGTCGGCTCCCTTCTCAAGGGCCGAGACGATGTCCCTTTCGCCCTTGCGGGCGGTCAGCATGACAACCGGGATTTCCGACAAAGCCGGGTCGCTCTTGATGCGGGCAAGAACCTCCAGGCCGTCGGCCTTGGGCATCATCGCATCGAGCACGATGATGTCCGGCGCCTCATGCTCCGCCTTCAACAGCGCTTCCGCCCCGTCTATGGCCTTGATGACCTCGTATCCCTTTGCCCTGAGCCTGAATTCCATCAGTTCGAGCAAGAGGGGATCGTCATCGCAAATCAGAACTCTTGCCTTCGCTCCGTTCACCAGCCTTGCTCCGGTTCGCGCCTCGTTTTGCCGCTTGCCCCCCGGAGTGATTGATCCATGAACCGACGTCCGCCAACGCGGTTCATGCAGACAGACACATTCTTCTCAATCTCTCGCCTAGCTCCGCCAATGCCGCCCGATTATAGACAACCTGATTCGCTACGCCTGCACCTCGGCACAATCAGTAGATGAATAAGGCGACATGGTATAGGAGCCGTGAACGGCGTCGCACAGTCTGCAGCCAGACTGCGCTCGGTGCCCACGCCAAACGTCGGCTCAGGCGCGCGATAGAAGCAATCTTTTGACTTCACCGGCAAGCGCAAGCGGGTCGAACGGCTTGGCGATCACCCCTACCGCCCCCATCGCCAGATAGCGTTCGACTTCATGCGTCTGGGTGCGCGCGGTGATGAACACCACAGGTATCGAAGCCGTCGGCCCGGACTCGGCCAGGCGTCTCAGCGTCTCCGGCCCATCCATGTCCGGCATCATTACGTCGAGCAGAATGAGGTCGGGCCGCCATTCGGCGGCATCGACCAGCGCCTGCATGCCGGACGGGCAGGACCGCACCTCGAATTCCGGCTCAAGCTCCAGCGACATCTGGGCGATTTCGCGGATATCGTCCTCGTCATCCACATAGAGAATCCTTGCGGGCATGAGCGTCACTCCTTGGCGTGCGCGGCAGGTTGAGTGCGGGGCGAAACCAACATGCTCCTGACCAGCTTTGCCACATCGATTTCCGACGCCCTGGTCTTGGTCATGATGGCCTGCACGCGATCACCTAGTTTCTGGTCGAGCTCCGCCGCCGAAAACACTATGACCCCGGTCTCGAGCGGCAGATCGGCCAGCAGGTCCAACCCCGAGCCGTCGGGGAGTGCAATATCCAGGATAACCAGGTCGAAGAGATGCCGCGCGATCGCCTCCCGGGCGTCCTTGAGCGTCTTCGCCGAAGTAATCGAGACACCCGAACCCAACCCCTCCGACATCACCGCAAGCACGCCCTCATCGTCCTCGACATGGAGAATCTTCGGCCTCTGCTCGGTCCTGCCAGCAAGGATCTTGGCAAGGGCGGCGTGAAGCCGCTTTGAATCCACCGGCTTCTCCAGCCAGTCGACGATACCGACGGCGCTGCCGTTGAGCGAACGCCTGGCCTCATCGGCAACGGCGGAGATGACGATGACCGAAATGTCGGAATTCACCGGCGATGCCCTAATGTCATGGAAGAGTTTGATGCCGGATTCCCCCGCCAGCTTGATATCGAGGGTCAAGGCCACGTATTCGCGGGACCGCAGAAGCGCCTTTGCGGTGGCGATATCGGGTGCGACGTCGCTGGAAAAGCCTTCCGCATCCAAGAGTGCCGCAATCACTGCGGCGACGTCGGTCTCGTCTTCACAGATCAGAACCCGTAGGCGGCCATCGGGCTTCCGTGTCAGGTGCGGTGCCGGATACGGCCTTGGGTGGTGCCTGCGTACTTCTGCAAGGTCCACGTGGAACGAGGTTCCCTTGCCTTCCTCGGTTTCGAAGGAAACGGCTCCGCCCAGTTTTTCGGTAATGGCCTTGACGATGCTCAAGCCCAGGCCGGTGCCGCCTATCTTACGGGTGCTGGAGGCGTCGGCCTGCTCGAATTTTCCGAATATACGGCTGCGGAAAGCCTCCGGGATGCCAGCGCCCTGGTCCATCACGGAAATCCGCAGCATGTCGTGGTCATGACGCTGGAATTTCACTGTGACAGTACCGTCGGCATGCGAGAACTTGATCGCATTCGACAGGAGGTTCGCCATCACCTGATGCAGGCGATCCGGATCGATGTTGGCCTCGGCGCGCGGGGCATCGTCGATCAGAACGATCCTGATCCGGCTGTCAGCCATGTAGTTGGAGCTGGCGGCAATGGCCTGCTCCAGGACCTGACGGACAGGCATCTGCTTGATCTTGAAGGTGATCACGCCCGATTCGATCTTCTCCATATCCAGAATGTCGTTGATGAGAAGAACCAGCCTTTCGCTGTTGGTGTGCGCGATGTTGACGAGATTGGCGGCCTTGGGCGGCAGTTCGCCGGCCACACCGGCCGCGATCAGGCCAAGCGAGCCGCGGATGGAGGTCAGCGGGGTCCGCAATTCGTGGCTGACCGTGGAAATGAAATCGTTCTTGAGCTGGGCGGTGCGCTTCTGCTCGGTGATGTCGCGATTGTAGGTGATGACGCCGACGATCTTGCCGGCCTCGTCGCGAAAAGGGGCCTTGAGCGTGTAGAGCCAACCTTGCCGCCCATCGGGGAAAAGCGCGGGCTGGTCGATCCGCAACGTCTGCCCGGCCTCCAGCGCGCCCATCTCATCCTGCCGGAAGCGTTCGGCCACCTCCCTGGGGTAGAAATCGAAATCCGTCTTGCCGATCAGATCGTCGACCGAAGCGGCGCGAACCATTTCGGCGGTGGCGGGGTTGGCGGCGATGAAGCGGCCGTCGACATCTTTTATGTTCAGGCAATCCGGCAGTTCGCGAACCATGGCCCGGTAGGTCATGTTGGACATCAAGAGCTCCCGCCGGCGCTGCTGCCGGTCGAGCAGGACGCCGATGATGATTGTGCTGAGAAAGCGGAACACGAGGGAGGGGAACGTGCTCTGCTGCACAAGGCCCGTGACGGCTTGCGCCGGGATGACCAGGAGCGTGATCAGCCCGGCGAGAGCGACCGTTACGCCCAGACCGAATATGTCGTACATGGTGCGCGATCGGGCCGCGACGATGTGGTGCCACGCAATGCCTACGATTGCGGTAATGAGGATACCCATGACACCAGCACCCGCACCCTGCCCGCCGAGATGGACGCGATAAACAATGGAGCCGACCGTGGCGATGAGCATTGCCGGCCATCCGCCAAAGAACGCGGCAGCAGCAATGAAGGCGGCGCGCAGATCGACGACGAAGCCGGAGACGGACAGGGCAGTCGCCATGGAAATGATCGCGCCCACGCACATGACCATGCCGAGAAGCAGCGACTGCATCCGCCGCGAGAGACGCCCGGTGAAGTCCGCCACAAGGTCCCAGGCGACCACGAGGATGGAGACCAGGGCAAGGTTGGCGAGGAGTGAGTGCCAGATGTCGGTCATGACTTCGGCTCCTTTTTTCCGATAAATACCGACAAAACCTATCCGAGGTCTAAAGAACCTGCCCGGCCATGCCGTTCTATTCCCTTTGGGGCACATGGGACCCGAGAGTACCTTCCATGAAGCCGATCAGCTAATATTCGACTGCGTCATAAAATCAGATGAGCCAACGCCATGCGGCAAATTCGGGTCAGCATTTGCACATGATCTGGACAGTGTCGCCTTGAACATCTTCCTCTTTCCATACATAGGTCGGCCAGGTGGGTGGCGGCTCAACATGGAACTTCAATGAACCTTCCTATCTTCGCCATCAACCTCGATCGCGAGACCCAGCGCTGGAGCGAATTGCTCGCCAGCGCCGAAGCGGCAGGACTGACCTTGCAGCGCATTGCCGCCGTCGACGGTCGGGCGCTTGCTGAAAAAGACTGGACGGAGATCGATCTGCCAGCCGCGCGCAAGCTGAGCGGGCGCGACATCCTTTCGGGCGAATATGCCTGTTACCGCAGCCATATCCAGGCGCTGGAAACGTTCCTGGCCGGTGGCAGCGCCCATGGCCTGATCGTCGAGGACGACGTCCTCTTCAGCGAAAACACCATGCGGCGCATCGAGGCCATCATCGCGGCGGTGCCGGATTTCGATGTCATCAAGCTGACCAACCATCGCATGAGCTTCTTCATGCGCGCGGTCGAGACAGTGGAAGGCGACGAGATCGGTCGTGCGCTGCATGGCCCGCAAGGCTCGGCCGCCGCCTATCTGGTGACGCGGCAGGGCGCGCAGGGTCTGTTGTCGGCGCTCGCCGTTATGAAAATGCCATGGGACGTTGCACTCGAGCGCTTTTGGGCTACCGGCCTGAAAGTCTATTCGGTCCGCCAAAACGTGCTTGGCTTCGCCGCCAGCAGTGGAATCTCGGGCATAGCCGGCCCCTCGGGAAGCTACAAATCCGCAAGGCTGGGCGGGCCGAGCCGGCTACGTGCCGGGGTGTTGCGGGCCAGCGACGAGCTGCGCCGCCTGCATCACGTCCTGCTGCCGCCCCCTCTGCCGCGAGATGCCCTGGATGATGCCAAGGACAACGCGCCGCGCCACACCTTGCTTCTGTTGCTTGCGGCACTCGCCATTCTCGCTTTGGTCTCCGCGGTGTGGCGCGAGGCCGACACCTACCGCTATGCGGGCCTGGCGCTGGCCCTGGTCGCGGTCATCCGCTGGTTCAGGGTGGATTTGTGGACCTACAGCAAACCGCTGATCGGTTGGGTCGGCTTTCTGTGTCTGGTCTGGTCGCTCTATGTCTTCATCCGACTGGCGATCGTCTATTTCGGCACCCACCAGTTGGGTGGCGCCGAAGGCATTTACATGTTTCCGCTGTTCTACGCGACGACCGGCTTCGCGTTTCTGCTGTTTGTCAGGCAACCCGCACGGCTCGTGCTCTGGTTCATGATCCTCAGTCTCGTCTTCCTGGCGGCGGACACCTTCTATTCGGACATGTTTCAAGGCATCCAACCGGCCCCGTGGCTTTTCAACAATCCCATCCACGCGTCGGTAGCGGCCGGTTTCATCTTCCTCTGCACGCTGCAATTCATGGCCTACTCGGCCCAGAGAACGGACCTCGGGAAAGCAACCAAGAACCTGCATTGGGTCCTGTCGACAGCCGTCCTGCTGCTTGCCCTCGTCAATATCATCGAGATGCGGTCAAAGGGAGTGTGGCTTGCGCTTGCGCTCGCTCTGCTCTTGTTGGCGGTCATGACCCTGGCGAGAGGCCATCGTCGCGAACTGTTGGTTTCGGGTGGCGTGCTGGTGATCGTGGCGGCCGGCATTGTCGCAGCACACAACATCTTCTCGTCCACCGCCGACGATACCATGGCATTCATCAAAACCTTGGTTCCGGATGTGTTCAGGCATGGGGTCCTCCCCGCCTTCGACCGCGCCATTGCGAGCGACGCGGTTCCGCTTGCAGCCAAGGAGAGGCTGATGCTGTGGGCGGATGCCATCAATATCTGGAAGCGCCACCCGATCTTCGGAGCCAGTTCCAGCTGGCTGACCGAATGGCAGAACAGAACCTATCATCCCATGATCTTCAACGTCTTCCACAATGGTTATCTGGAGATTGCCGTGCGCTATGGTGTGGTCGGACTGGCGTTCTTTGCCTTTCTCTACACCTGGTCGGCCAGGCAGGTTCTACTGGCCATGCGAGCCAAGCTTGTCGCTCCGGCCGCATGGTCCTGCTACATCTCCACACTGGTCTTCTTCGCCCTAAGCATCCTTACCAATTCCAACAACCGGCTGGCCATGGGTGAGGCCTTCATGTGGTTTGCCGGGGCATTCGGCTTCTACTGTTTTTATGTTCGCCAGCAGAAGAACCTTGTCGCGCCGCGGACCTATTTTTAGGGCCTGCCGGCGCAGCACGTATCTGACCAGCCGATTGCGACCAATGCACCTTTGACGCCCCGCTCAATTTCCCGATAATCGGGAAAGTCGATGCCAAAATCCATGGCTTATCGCCGGCGACCCCTTCGTTACGATCGACACGGATCACAGACAGGGGTTGTCACGGACATGCTGACGGACAGGCAGGCACGCGAGGCGGTGGAGCAGTACCGCGAGGAAGGATACGCGGTCGTTCGACAATTCGTCGACGGCGACGAGATGATCCGGCTGAAGAAGGAAACCGATGCGGTCTATGCCGAAGGCCTCAAGCATCACGCCACCTTCCGGCACGGCAACCTGAATTTCCAGATCCTGCCTGAATCGGACTTTGGCCAGCGCTATGTGCTGCAGGCTTACTGGTTTTCCTGGATCAATTCCTATTTCGAAGAATTCCGCCGCAATCCCGACTATCTGAAGCTGCTCGAGGGCCTGATCGGCCGTGACATAAGGCAGATCGCCCAACAGCTGCACTGGAAGCCGCCCGGCGCCAATGTCACGGGTTATCGCTTCCACCAGGATCTGCGCTTCCGTAACCAGGCCGCCTTCGACAATGTCGCCGACGCCACCGTGACAACAGGCCTCGCGGTCGATGGGGCGACGCTGGACAATGGCTGCCTTCAGGTCGTGCCCGGCAGCCACAAGCTCGGCTATCTCGGCCTGTCGGACGAGGGAACCGGCGAACTGATGAAGGGCCTGACCGCCGAAGAAGAGTTGCGCAAGGTCGGCATCGACCCGGCGACCATCGTTCCGCTGGTGCTGGAGCCGGGCGACCTTGCTTTATGGGGGCTGCTTACCGTGCACGGCTCCTCGCCCAACAAATCGCAGCACGACCGGGCCTTTGCGCTGTCCAGCTATATGCGGGCCGATACGACGCAACGTGGCGAATGGGCGTTCAGGGACGGTGTTTCGGTGCCGCTCGGCAAGACGCCGGCACTGTGCAAATACGAAAAGCTCTTCGAGGAGCCGGGACCGATGTACGACACCACCGCCTGGTGGAAATGACGCTGCCGCGTCGGCGACGGGGGCAGAGGGGGCCTGGCGTTCGCGCCAGGCCCCTGACGGCGTTGGCCATGGGCAATCGGGCAGCATTTCAGGCGGTGAAGTCGGCCGACAGTTCGCGGATCAGGAAATCGACGAACGCGCGCACCTTGGCCGCAATATAGGTGCGGTGCGGATAGAGTGCGTAGATCGGGCTGGAGCCGGGGCGAAACTCATCCAGTTGCACTTCCAGCCGGCCGTCCCTGATCGCAGCGTCGACCAGCAGGCTGGGCAGGTTGCCGATGCCGAAACCGGCGGTGGTCATCTGGTAGGCGGCCTCGACGCTGTTGGTCGAGATGCGCCCGCCGACAGCCGCATCGAAAGGGCCGTCGGGTCCGATGAATGGCCACGTGCCAAGGCGCTTGGCGAAATTGCTCAGCACGCAGGAATGGCTTGCCAGCTCATCCGGGTGGACCGGACGGCCGTTTGCATCCCAATAATCGGGCGTGGCGCAGACATAGTTGCGGACTTCACCAAGCCGGCGGGCAATCAGGGCGGAATCCGCCTGACCGCCGAAGCGGATGGCGACATCGTAGCCTTCCTCGACAATGCCGACGACATAACGCGCGGTGAGGTCGAACTCGATCGTGGTGAGCGGGTTTTCTTCGAGGAATTTCGGCACCAGCTTGGTTATGCGCGTGTGGCCCAGAACATTGGAGCAGGAAACCCGGATCAGGCCGCGCGTCTCCTTGTGCAGGCCGCGCGTCGAATCCTGCAGTTCGGAAATGTCGTCGAGCAGGCTGCGCGCACGCGGAGCATAGTCGCGGCCCGCCTCGGTGAGGCTAAGACGCCTTGTGGTGCGATTGATGAGCCGGACGCCGAGGTCGTCTTCCAGTTCCTTGATGGTGCGGCTGACCGCCGTCGTCGACATGTTGAGATCGCGCGCCGCCGCCGACAGGCTGCCCAGCAGGCAGACCCGATCGAACACCCGCATCGCCGTCAGAAGATTCATCTTGCCTTCCCCTCGCCGTCGCGGCCCCGCCGCCATCGGCTGCGTCCTGTAGAAAACAGCGCCCAGCAACGACGCGGCAAGGGCATTCCACCGAATTTGGGCGTAAAATCAACAATGGGAGAACCGATATGACATCCAGACCTCTACATCCGGCGATCGGCACATTTGCGAAAGGCGCGAAGAGCGGCGCGCTTGGCCGCCGCGAGTTCCTGGCGCTGGCCAGCGCCTTCGGCGCCAGCACGGCGATTGCCTATGGGCTCATCGGTCAGCCGGTCCCGGCGCGGGCCGAGGAAGCCGCCCAACCCAGGAAGGGCGGCGTGCTGCGTGTTGCCATGCAGGTGATGGAGTTGGAAGACCCGCGCAAGTTCAAGGTTTCGCAGATGGGCAACATCGCCATGCAGTTTCTCGAACCGCTGGTGCGCTGGAAGCCGGATTTCACCTTCGAGCCGGTGCTGCTGCAGAGCTGGGAGATCAATGCGGACGCCACGGAATATGTGCTCAAGGTGCGCCCGGGGGTGAAATGGTCGAACGGCGACAATTTCACCGCCACGGATGTCGCCTTAAACATCACGCGCTGGTGCGAGAAGGATGCCGCCGGCAACTCGATGGCCGGGCGCATGACCGCGCTGATCGATCCCGACACCAAGGTGGCGCGCACTGGTGCTATCGAGGTTCGCGACGGCCACACCGTGGTCCTGAAACTGTCTCAGCCCGACATCACCATCATCCCCGCGATGACCGACTACCCGGCATTGATCGTCCACCACACCTTCAATCCGAAGGCTGCGCCACTGTCGGCCAACCCCGTTTCCACGGGCGCGTTCGAACTTAAAAAACTCGATGTCGGCGTTGCTGCCTCGGTGCGCAAGCGGCCGGACGGGTCGTGGTGGGGCGGCGAGGTGTTCCTGGACGGCATCGACTGGACCGACTACGGCACCGACTCGGCCGCCACCGTCTCCGCCTTCGAATCCGGTGAGATCGACCTGAATGGGCAGACGCAGTCCTATGACGTCGCCATGCTTGACAGGCTGGGCCTGAAGAAAAGCGAGATCGTCACTGCCGCCACCCTGGTCTCGCGCTGCAACGTCAACGCCAAACCCTATGACGACAAGCGCGTGCGCAACGCCATACAGCTTGCGGTGGACAACGAAGCGGTGCTGCAACTGGGCGCCGACGGCATGGGTATCGTCGCGCAGAACGATCATGTCGGACCGATGCATCCCGAACACGCCGACCTGCCGCCGATCAAACGTGATCCGGTCCGGGCCAGGGCATTGCTCGAGGAAGCCGGCCAGCTCGATTTCGAGTTTGATCTGATCTCGGTCGAAGCCGATTACCGCAAGGAAAGCTCCGATGCCGTCGCCCAGCAGATGCGCGACGCGGGCTTCAAGGTGAAACGCACCGTCATCCCGGAATCGGCATTCTGGAACGACTGGACGAAGTATCCCTTCGCGACCACCAATTGGAACGCCCGACCGCTCGGCATCCAGACCTATGCGCTTGCCTACCAGACCGGTTCGGCATGGAACGAGACAGGGTTCGCCGATCCCGACTTCGATGCCAAGGTCCACAAGGCCAACGCCATCGCCGATCCGGAGCAGCGCCGTGCGGTGATGAAGGAACTGCAGGTCATGCTGCAGGATTCCGGCATCATCGTTCAGCCCTACTGGCGAAAGCTGTTCTGCCACATGAAACCTGCCTTGATGGGTTACCAGATGCATCAGGCCTATGAGCAGGATTTCACCCGGGCCTGGCTCGCCGCCTGATCGCGGGCAATCCCTCCGACAGGGTGGCGCATTTTCGGCGCCGCCCTTCGCCTGCTCACCGGGAAAGTTGCGCCGAAGCTCGGCATCAAGGGCATCCGAGGAGCAGTGCGGGCTTCGCATCGGGCATGATGCGCAGGTGCGGCCACACGCGCCATGCCTTGGCAGGTCGGCCGGGATTCCGGGCCACCGCACCGGACCGGTTGGCACATCAAGCGGGTGAAACTTTTTGGTTTCCGCCTCTGTCATCATCAAGCTCCGGTTCATGGCTGGAGCTTACTTTTGACTGATGGAAGTGAAACCCGCTTTCCCGGGCAACGACCTTCCCGAAAACCGGGAGAATTGCGCTCTTGGTGCCGACGGGGAGCCGAGGCAGCAAGACGACCCGCATCAGCGGTTTGCCGCCGCCTGATGTTATGCCGGATCTCAACAGGTCTCTGCCGCTCAGTTGGAGTGAATTCGCCTGCCTATTGTGCGGAACTCCAGCCTGTCTCGAACGTTAGAACCGACATCTGCGAGATATTTCCTGCTGACGCGATAGGCAGTATTATGAAGCGGGTGGGACGCCCCCAAGCCACACCGCCTGTCGGATATGAAGCAATTTTGCGTTGAGATCGCGGAACATGCAGCGTTATTTCCATCCAATCTGGAGATTTTAAATTGCCAGCTCGAATATGCTGCGTCTTTGGCAGCTGGCAATTGCTCAGCCTGGTTGCCTCACTTCGCCAATCAACAATGGATGGAAGCTCCCCGGCGGATGAGGAGCATGAGGATTACCTTCTGCTCTATGAAACGGCCGGCGTTTCCGAGCATTTCAAGACCGGTCTTGCTGAACTTGCGTCTGCAGTATGGACCTGGAGACGGATCATATGGGCGTACGACCTTCTGACGTCCGAGCGTAAATATGGGCAACTGCAAATTTTCCGGGTCCATCGTCTGATCCGAGACACAATTGGTCTCGACGCGAGTACCGCAGCTGAAATCTGGGCCTGCTTCGTTAACCGGCCATCGGAAAAAATACTGCTGGACTCATACCCGGAAGCCAAGATCATTTTGTATGAGGATGGCTTGACGTCATACCTTCCATTCGAAATGTCAACCATGTCACGGCCGCCAGGCACCAGGTTTAGACGGCGCATCACCGGAGCCTTGATTGCAGGATTCTCTACAATTTCACCGGCGTTCCGACTGAGGAAAGCGGCCGACAAGATAGAAAGACACCATCTGAGGCGGGTGACAAAGTTTTATTCTTTGCTTCACGAAATCCCCATTCACGATGCTCTGGAGAACGTACCAAGATTTCAGGTCGGCGCTTCGCTGATGCGCGACGTAATAGATGAAGCCTGCAGGGATGCGCTTTCCGGCGGCAAACATTGCCGTGCGTCAGCCAACCCACGGATCCTGCTGCTCGGCCAAGCATTGTCGCGAAACGGCATAATGTCGTACGCGCAAGAGGCGGCGATCTATAGACGAATTGCGGAGCAGATCGTCGAGAGGGGATACGACGTCGTCTGGAAGGAACATCCAAGAATAAGCACGCCCTTCTTCCCCGAATTGCTGGATACGGTCGGCAATGTGACGGCCGACGCCAGCACCAGGATCATGGAGGCGAGCCTCCCACACATATATCCGATAGAGCTTGTCGTATCCCGGATGAACATTGTTGGGTGCGTCTCCGGCACGTCAGCTGCCCTTCTCTACCTGAAGTGGCTTTACGGCATCAAAACATACACATTCGCGGAAACCTTGATCCCCCTGATGACCGGCGCGGATATTCTAATGAGCGAAATGGTGAAAGCCCATGCGGAGCCCTTTTCAGGGCTCCAATCTTTGAACGCAACCAAGGATCCGTTGAAAGGCGGCAGCCCGAACAGGTTGAACACGATCCTCTGAATCCAACTCAGGCAAACTCGATCTGGGACACCATCGATGTCAAAGCCGCTTTCAGTCCTTCAACGTGCCACCAGGGCCGACGTTCGATCGGAGCCGTTTCCACACATCATCCTGCGCGACGCCCTTCCCCTCGATCTCTACCAGGAGTTGGCCGACACGTTTCCCGCTCCGGAAGCGCTCGAAATCGATACGCGCCGCAACAACACCAGATGGGACTATGAGGCCCACCGCATTCGGTCGAACGAAGCTGTGCCGCAAATATGGCGCGATTTTATCGCCTACCATGTATCTCAAGCATTTTTCGCCGAGATCGCCGAACTGTTCTACGACGATATTCACAAGCTTTACCCTGATTATTACCCCAATTATGAACGCCTCAAGAATATGAAAGCGGGCATCAGGTTTAGTGACACCTATGCAACGCGCGACATACTGATGGATGCGATGCTCAGCGGGAACACGCCGGTAACCGATGCCGGATCGGTGCGGACAAGCCACATCGACAATGGCGACAAGCTATTTTCTGGCCTGTTTTATATGAGGCCGGAAGATTATGATGCCGTTGGCGGGGACCTGACAATTAGTCGTTTCAAGTCCAAATACGCCACACTGAAAGCCAAAGCGACACTCTTCAATGATGCCTATGTCGACGACACCCATTTGGAATGCGTCGAAACAGTTAAATACGACAAGAACATTCTTGTATTGTTCATCAATTCGATTGAATCGGTCCACGGCGTCACAGTCCGCCAACCCACCAACAAATCCCGGCTTTTCGTCAACCTGGTTGGAGAAGTCGAAAAGCCATTCTACATCAAAGGAAAAAAGATACGGCCGCGCTACGTCCCGGCGCATCAAAACCAGGATGAGGCGGAACAGACCTGGCTGAAAAGGCTCAAGCAAAAATTGCGGCTTTGAAAGACAACGCCGTCGATCTGAGTTTCAGCCTGAACCGCCAATACCGAGCCGGATTCGACCTTCGCGGCGGCCAGGCACAGATTGGAACAGAATGAGATTTTATCCAGCCGCCGAACGGATCGCTTTTTTCGGCACGCTTATCGCTGTTCTTGCCCTTGCATTGCTGCCTATACCCCGACTCGAGGAGTATGGGATCGATATCGGTTTCCGGTCCGACAAGCTGAACCACGTCAGCGCCTTTGCCGTCATGACTTTCCTTGGAGGGCTCGGCTGGCCCGATCGCAAGACAAGGCTGATCGTCTTCCTCGCCATGGTTGGAGCGGCGATCGAGGTCCTTCAGGGCACGGCGCTGATACGACGTGATCTGGATGTGTTCGACTGGGTTGCCGATTGCGCCGGCATCGCATGTGGCCTCGTGGCCGTGATCTGTGTGAACTGGATCTTGCGGCGCAGAGGTTGACCCTGTTCTCAAGCCTTATGTGCACGGGCGCCGATAGCCACAGGAGTTCGCCCTCGGCTCCATTGACTCGGCGAAATCGGATTGCAACGATCCGATCCGAGAGTGGGCGATTTTTCTACCTTGGCCGGACAGATGAATCTTCGGGCGCGGCACCCAGGAAGCGCGCCATCAGCATTGAGGGACGATGACGATCAAGATCAGGCTTCCGGGCGGTGTGTTGAAGGTCAAGCAACGCCATGAGTTGCGGCGGCGGGAGCACAAGGGCGAAGTCCCGGTCTGGCAGTTTGGCAAATATTTCGTCATCTGGTGGCCGAGTACAATTCCTGATCGACCCTCCAAGAGCTCGAATACTGACAAGGAGCTTGAAATGACGCTTCCATCGACTGGAGAAGGCACGTAAGCTCTATGCATCATGGCTTTTCGAATCAGATTGCCGGGAGGCACACTGAAGGTGAAGACCTACCGCGAACTGCGTGATCGCGAGCGGGATCGCAGGGTGCCTGTGCTGAAATTGGGATCACTCTATTTCGTCTGGGCTTCGGCCAAACAGCATTCGCACAAACACAATCCGACGCTCTGATTTTTTTGCCGGGGTTCACACTTTTCCCTGAAATCGCTCCAGAGCCGCCCATTCGCAGGTAGCGCGACCTGGGTCAGCTTGCCTCGCGCATCGCTTCGGCCGCCTGCAGGTCGACCGACACCAGCTGGCTGACCCCCTGCTCGGCCATGGTCACGCCGAACAGCCGGTTCATGCGCGCCATGGTGATGGGATTGTGGGTGATGATGACGAAACGCGTCTCGGTGGTGGCCGCCATCTCGTCCATGAGATTGCAGAAGCGTTCGACATTGTGATCGTCGAGCGGCGCGTCGACTTCGTCGAGCACGCAGATCGGCGCCGGATTGGTCAAGAACACCGCGAAGATCAGCGACATCGCCGTCAACGCCTGCTCGCCACCGGACAGCAGCGTCATGGTCTGCGGCTTCTTGCCGGGCGGGCGGGCAAGAATTTCGAGGCCAGCCTCGAGCGGATCGTCGGATTCGATCAGCTGCAATTCCGCCGTGCCGCCGCCGAACAGATGCGAGAACAGCCGCTGGAAATGGCCGTTGACGACCTCGAAGGCGGCCAGCAACCGCTCACGACCTTCGCGGTTGAGGCTCTGGATCGCCTGCCGCAACTTGCGGATCGCCTCGATGATGTCCTCGCGCTCCGACACGATCGCTTCCAGCCGGTCGGACAGCTCCTTCTGCTCTTCCTCGGCGCGCAGGTTGACGGCGCCGAGCCGTTCGCGCTCGATCTTCAGCCGATCGAGCTGACGCTCGATCTCGGCCATTTCCGGCATCGGGCTGTCAGCCTCCAGACCGGTGTGGCGAATGACCAGATGCGGCGGCGTGTTCAGCGTCTCCTGGATGCGCGCCTCGACCTCCAGCCGGCGTTCGTCGGCCGCGGTCAGCCGCTCTTCGGCACGAACGCGGGTCTCGCGCGCCTCGGCCAGGAACTGGATGGCGCCGGTGGCTGCCTTGTCCAGTTCGGATTGCCGGTTCTCCGCTTCCTGCAGACGGTCGGCCGCCGCCTTGCGCAAGCTCTCGGCCTCGGTGAGCTGCGACAGCAAGGCACGCCGCTTGGCGTCGATTTCATCGGGAGCATCGGCCAGCCGCTCGCGTTCGGCCTCGGCCTCGGCCTTGCGTTCGCCGAGCGATGCGATCTGCGTCGAGGCGTTTTCGGCCCGCTCCAGCCAGTTGCTGCGCTCGGCGCCAATGGCATCGAGCCGGCGCGCGCGCGCCTCGGCTTCGCGCCGCAGACCCTCGTGCACGGCACGCGCATCGGCAAGCGCGGCGCGGTCGCGGGCGACATTGGCCGAGGACTGTTCGAGCTGCAATTGCAGATCGCCAAGATCGGGCGCGTCCTGCAGCAGCATTTCGGCCTCGGCGAAGGCGGCCGAAATCTCCTCATGGCTGTCGACGATGCGGGCGCGCGCTTCATCGAGTGCTGCGCGCCGGCTCTGCAATTCGCCGCCGGCTCTCTCGGCCTCGGCCAGCGCATTGCGGGCAGCGTCCAGCCGATGCTGGGCGTCACGACCGGCCTGGCGCGTGTTGCGCTCGGCCTCGCTCGCCAGGCGGAGCGCCTGTTCAGCCTCTCCCAGCGCCTCCTCAGCCTGGCGCAGGACGAGCGTCGCCTGTATCGCCTCGGCATCGAGCTCAGCCAGCCGGTTCTTCTGCGCCAGCCTTTGTGCTGCGGCGGTCGGCGCATCGGCGCTGGCGGTAAAGCCATCCCAACGCCAGAGCGCGCCTTCACGGCTGACCAGCCGCTGGCCGGGAGCAAGCAGCGACTGCAACCGGCGGCCGTCGCCGGCGGAATCGACGATCCCGATCTGCGCCAGGCGGCGGGCGAGCTGTGCCGGCGCGTGGACCACGCTGGCCAGGCTTTTGACGCCTTCCGGCAGAGCCGCGTCGCCGGGCTGGATCGCGCTTTCGCCCCAATGCACCGGCGCGCTGCGGTCGAGCGGCACGTCGAGATCTTCGCCAAGGGCCGCACCCAGCGCCGTTTCGAAACCGCGATCGACGCTGATCTGCTCCAGCACGGCCGGGAAGAGATCCCCACTGGCGGCATTCAGGATTTTTGCCAGCGTGCGCGCTTCGGTTTCGATCCGCGCCAGCTCGGCCCTGGCATCCTGAAGCGGTGGCCGGGCAGAACTTTCCGTGGCGCGAGCATCGATGACCGACTGCTCGGCCTCGGACACGGCAGCCTCGGCCTCCTCCAGCAGCGCCATGGCCTGTTCGACCAGCACCCGCTTCTCGGCCGGATCGGGCAGGCCAGCGACCTTGGAGAATATCTCAGACAATTCCCGGTCGACATCGGCAAGCTGGCGCGCGAAGCGGTCGCGGCGTTCGGCGGTATCGCGCAGCGTCCGTTCGATCTGGTTGCGCGAGGCGGAAGCCTCGGCCCGTTCGGCGGTCAGCGCGGCGAGCTTGGCTTCGCTTTGCGAAAGCGTCGACGCCGCCTGTTCGAACGCCGCACGGGTGGTGGCTTCGCGTTCGGCGGCGCCGGCATTTTCCGAATTGAGTGCTGCCTCTTCGGTGCGAAGGCGCTCGAGAATGTCCGCATTGTCGCGGACCATGCGCTCTTCACGTGCGATATCGCCGTCGAGCTGCTGCAGCCGGCGCTCGAGTTCGCTCTGACGGGCGCGGATGCGACCGGCTTCCTCCTCGATCTGCGACTTGGCGATCGACAGGCGCTGGAAGGCAGCGGCGGCGGCGGCTTCCGCGTCGCGCAGGTCCGGCAGCCTATGAGCGCCGATGCCTTGCTCCCTGGCGGCGGCCATCTGGGCTGCGGCGCGGTCGCCGACCAGTGCTGTCGCAACCGCCAGCGCCGAACGTGCCTCGCCTTCCTGGGTCTTGGCCAGTGTCCAGCGCAAATGCAAAAGCGTCGCTTCTGCCTTGCGGATATCGGCCGACAGGTTCTTGAAGCGGGACGCCTGGCGCGCCTGGCGCTTCAGGCTTTCGATCTGGCTTTCCAGCTCGCCGACGACGTCGTCCAGTCGTTCGAGGTTCTGCTCGGCCGCCTTCAGCCGCAGTTCTGCCTCGTGGCGGCGGGTGTGCAGGCCGGAAATGCCTGCCGCCTCTTCGAGCAACGCGCGGCGTGCCTGCGGCTTGGCCTGGATCAGTTCGCCAATGCGGCCTTGACCGACCATCGACGGCGAACGCGCGCCGGTTGACTGGTCTGCGAACAGAAGCTGCACGTCCTTGGCACGGGCCTCCTTGCCGTTGATACGGTAAAGCGAGCCGGCCTCGCGCTCGATGCGGCGCGACACCTGCAGTTCGTCGGCATCGTTGAAGGCAGCGGGCGCCGAGCGGTCACTGTTGTCGAGGAAAAGCGTGACTTCGGCGGTGTTGCGTGCGGGCCGAGTGCCCGAGCCGGAAAAGATGACGTCGTCCATGCCGGACGCGCGCATGTTCTTGTAGGAGCTTTCGCCCATCACCCAGCGCAGCGCCTCGACAAGGTTCGACTTGCCGCAGCCATTCGGCCCGACAATGCCGGTCAGGCCGCGTTCGATGACGAACTCGCCGGGCTCGACGAAGGACTTGAAACCGAGGAGGCGAAGGCGCGAAAACTTCATTCGCCCCGCCCACTAAGCGGATTTCCGTGATTTTGCGAAAGGAATTCGCGGCACGACAGGAAGCCGCGCACGCCGAAGCGCCGCCGCCTCAGGGCTGACTGGATGTCAGAGCAGAGGGTCGATGATGGCCGACATTTCCTCAATCGACATCGCCCCTTTGTAGGTCTTACCGTTGATGAAGAAGGTCGGTGTCGAGTCGACCTTGAATTCATTGGCGCCGCGCTTCTGGACCGATCTCACATCGTCCAGAAGTTTCTGGTCCGTCAAGCAGGCCTCGAAGGACTCCTGTGTAAAACCGGCGAGCTTCGAGATTTGCAGCAGCGCATCCTTGGTATTCTGAACGCCAACCCAGTTCGCCTGCTGCCTGAACAGGACGTCGACCATAGGGTAATAGTTATCCTTGGCGCAGCGCGCCAGCATAAAACCGGCTTCGGCGCTCGGATCGAACGGGAATTCGCGCAGGATGTAGCGGACCTTGCCGGTGTCGATGTACTTGGTCTTCAGGTCCGGAAAGGTGGTCTCGGCGAAATGCGCGCAGTGTGGGCAGGTCATCGAGGCGTATTCGACGATGGTGACCTTGGCGTCATCCTTGCCAAGCTGCTTGTCGGGCAGCGCACCCGGCTTCATCAGTTCCGCCATGTCCACGGTGCCCTGGGCTTCCGGCGCGGTGGCGGCGGCCGGCGTGGCCGGCGTCGCGGGGGCGGCCGGGGCCGCAGGCTTCACATCCGCAGCCTTCGCCTCCTCGCCAGAGTCGCTGCAGGCGGCGAGCAGGGCCACCGCCGGAATGGCGGCCAGCGAAGACAGGACATTTCTGCGAGACAAGCTTTGACCAAACGGGGGACGGTTCATACGAATCACCTGACAAGGGTTGGATTTTGCAATGCAAAGACACGAAAAGGCGAGAGTTGGCGCGAATTAAGGCATCTCGATCCCCAATCCAATCGCGAAACCTGACAAGGGCGATCACGAATGCGAGATATTGACGACGAATCCATGACTTTCTTCAAGACGCCTATGATTTTCTCTCCCCAATAATGGTCGCGCCAAGTTTCTCCAGCGAGGCGCGCAGTTCATCATTATCGACTAGGCCGACAGTTCCCGACAATTTCGTCTTCTCAGCCGCCGTCAGCGGCCTCAGGGCCGGTTTGCGCTTTCCTTTGTCGGCTGTCACCGGCTTCTGCAGGATCCTGATGCGGTTGATGGCGGTGAAGCCGAGGAAGGCGTTGACCCGGTTGATGATCTCGCCCGTCTCGTGCTGCAGATGAAGTGCCGCCATGCCTTCGCAGGCAATGACCAGCACGGCCGGCTCGAACGGATCGTCCTCATGCATACGGCGCGGCCACTGGATTTTTTCGGGGCGCGAATGGCTGGCCAGCCGCGGGCCGGCGATCTCGTCCCATGACTGGACGAGGCCGATCGAAATGCCGGCCCGCTTGCGCAGCACCGGATCGAGGATCCTGGTCGCGAGATCGCTGACCGGGACGGGATTGCCGTAGGGCGTTCTCCCTGCCATGTACGTCCTCCAGCGACGACCCAGCAGATACCGGCCAGGCCAACACAAGATCAATGGCATCAGCAGACCAGACCCGCAAGACCGCATCCTGGGATAGTGGCAAAGCCACATCCGGAGATAGCAGCACAGCTGCATCCGGTGTCAGCGACGATATCGCATCCCGCCTGCTCAGCTGGTACGATGTGCATCACCGTGAATTGCCGTGGCGCATCACACCAATTGAGCATGCGCGCGGGGTGCGGCCTGATCCCTACCGCATCTGGCTCTCCGAGGTCATGCTGCAGCAGACCACCGTCGAAGCGGTGAAGGCTTATTTCCAGGTATTCGTCGAGAAATGGCCCGATGTCGAAGCGCTGGCCGCGGCGCCCACCGAGGACGTGATGAAGGCCTGGGCCGGGCTCGGCTACTACTCCCGCGCCCGCAATCTCAAGGCCTGTGCCGATCTTGTGGCCGCGCGTGGCGGCCGGTTTCCCGACACGGAGACGGGTTTGAGAGAACTGCCCGGCATCGGCGCCTATACGTCGGCGGCCATCACGGCGATTGCCTTCGATCGCCCCGCCGCCGTTGTCGACGGCAATGTCGAACGTGTCATCTCCCGGCTGTTTTCGATCGCAACCCCGCTCAGCGAAGCCAAGCCCGAGATCCGTGCCCATGTCGAGCGCATGGTGCCCGGGACAAGGCCTGGCGACTTCGCCCAAGCGATGATGGATCTCGGCGCCACCATCTGCACGCCACGCCGGCCGCGCTGCATGCTGTGCCCGCTGCGCGAAGACTGCAGCGCGGTCGTTTCAGGCGATCCCGAGCACTTCCCGGTGCGCCTGCCCAAGGCCGACAAGCCGCAGCGGCACGGCGCGGCCTTTGTCGCCGTGCGGGCCGACGGCGCCATCCTTCTGCGCAAACGGGCAGAGAAGGGTTTGCTCGGCGGCATGACCGAGGTGCCGACGACGGGCTGGACCGCGCGGATCGATGGGGCAACCACGGAAGCGGCCGCGCCCTTTCCCGCCGACTGGCGGCATGCGGGCCGCATTGCGCATGTCTTCACGCATTTCGCTCTCGAACTCGAAGTCTTTCACGCTCACATCAAAGGTGATGCGCCAGACGGGCATTTCTGGTCGCTCGCTCACGAGATTTCCGGCGAGGCGCTGCCGACTGTCATGAAAAAGGCAATCGAGGCTGCGATACCCGGCGCGACGAAAAAGCCGTCGCCACACAGTGCAAAGAGGCCCCATGACTGAAATACGCCACATCGTTTTCGACATCGGCAGAGTGCTGATCCACTACGATCCCAACATTCCGTTCAGCCGCCTCATTCCGGATGCCGAAGAGAGAAAGTGGTTTTTCGACAATGTCTGCACGCATGATTGGAACATCGAGCAGGATCGCGGCCGCACCTGGGAAGAGGCCGAGGCGCTGCTGATCGCGGACCATCCCGATCACGCGGAAAACATCCGCGGTTTCCGCCGCCATTGGCACGAGATGGTGCCGCATGCTTATGACGACAGCGTCGCCATCATGGTCGGCCTGATCGAGAGCGGCCACGACGTGACCATGCTGACCAACTTCGCCAGCGACACGCTGGCCGAAGCCCGCGAGCGCTTCGATTTTCTCAATCGTCCGCGCGGCGTCACCATCTCGGGCGAGATCGGCATGATCAAGCCGGATCGCGGCATTTACGATCATCACATCGCTGCCTTCGACCTCGAACCGGCCGCGACGCTGTTCATCGACGACAGCCAGAAGAATGTCGACGGCGCCAAGGCGGCCGGCTGGCAATCGGTGCTGTTCACCGATGCGAAGACGCTTCAAGCAGACCTTGAGCGTCTCGGAATCAAGGCGTGATTTGAATCGCTTCGAGCGATCCGCTGAGACTTTGAATCAGCGAAATTAGAAGCCAATTGGCAG
The DNA here is from genome assembly GCF_040318635.1 of Mesorhizobium sp. M1066. Classification (NCBI taxonomy): domain Bacteria; kingdom Pseudomonadati; phylum Pseudomonadota; class Alphaproteobacteria; order Hyphomicrobiales; family Phyllobacteriaceae; genus Mesorhizobium; species Mesorhizobium sp. M1066. Next base: position 206,042 of record NZ_JAMYMR010000007.1, on the reverse strand, counting down.
GGGTTCAGGCCCCTGCCCGCTCCATGCCGAGCCGCGCGATGCGGCGAAGCTCGTCGATAGGGGTCAGGCCACCGCTGCGCTCATAATGCCAGAAGGTCCAGCCGTTGCAGGCATCGAGCCCCTGGACTTCGGCGCCGATCTTGTGGATCGAACCGGCGCTGTCGCCGATCGCCACAGTACCGTCGGCGCGCACCTTGGCGGCCCAGCGCTTCTTGGCGTCGTAGAGCGTCGCACCCGGCATCATCAGGCCGGTGTCGATCAGGCTGACGAAAGCAACGCGCGGCTCGGCGCGCTTGCCGGTCAGCACGGTGAGATCGGCGCCATCCAGTGGCCGCACCGCGTCGATGCGCTCGTTGGCGGCGTCGATATAGGCCTGCTCGCGTTCGATGCCGACGAAATGGCGGCCGAGACGCTTGGCCACCGCGCCCGTGGTGCCGGAGCCGAAGAAGGGATCGAGCACGATGTCGCCCGGTTTTGTCGAGGCCATCATGATGCGGGCAAGCAGCGCTTCCGGCTTTTGCGTCGGATGCAGCTTGTCGCCATTGTCGTTCTTCAGCCGCTCGCCGCCGGTGCAGATCGGAAACAGCCAGTCGGAGCGCATCTGGATATCGTCGTTGGACGCCTTCATGGCTTCGTAGTTGAAGGTATAGCCCTTGCCCTTCTGGTCGCGCGTAGCCCAGATCATCGTCTCATGCGCGTTCTGGAAGCGGCGGCCACGGAAATTCGGCATCGGGTTGGTCTTGCGCCAGATCACGTCGTTGAGGATCCAGAAGCCGAGATCCTGCATCTTGGCGCCGACCCGGAAGATGTTGTGATAGGAGCCGATGACCCAGATGGTGCCGTTGGGCTTCAGCACCCGGCGCGCCGCCAGCAGCCAGGCACGCGTGAAAGCGTCATAGGCCTCGAAACTCTCGAACTGGTCCCAGTCGTCGTCGACGGCGTCGACCTTCGACTGATCGGGGCGGTGCAGGTCGCCGTCGAGCTGCAGATTGTAGGGCGGATCGGCGAAGATGACGTCGATCGACTTTTCGGGCAGCCGGTCGAGCGCGGCGACGCAGTCGCCCTTGAGGATCGTGTCCAGCCATTCGGATTGCTGGGGGGCGTGGGATAGCTCGTCGAGAAGACGCACGGCAGACATTCTGACACCCAGGGCACGCGTTACTGTTTACTCCTGGTTATGGTTACCGATCAGCGTAAATATTCCGTGAAGGCCAAAGGGACGGGTGGCGAATTTGCGAACGCGGCCCTGTTGGTGTATGCCGCGCCGCCTGAGCCTTCCAAGGCCACTTCGCCCTCCCATTGTCCGGATCACCATGCCCCAGCCAGACCTTGTCATCTTCGATTGCGACGGCGTGCTCGTCGATTCCGAGATCATCGCCGCCCGCGTCGACGCCGAGCTTTTGACCTTGGCCGGATACGAGATATCGGCTGAGGAGATTTCGGAGAGCTATGCCGGCCTGACCTTCAAGGACATCATGCTGCGGGTCGAGGAAAAGTCCCGCATCCCCTTCCAGGCCTCTCTGATCGACAGGGAGGAACAATTGGTCGACCGCAAACTGCGCAGCGACGTCCGCGCCATCGATGGCGTGCGCGAGGCCGTTGCCGCGGTAAGCGTGCCGCGCTGCGTCTGCTCGAATTCACGCTCCGAGCGGATCGAATTCATGCTGGAAAAGGTGCATCTTCTGCCGTTTTTCACCGACCGGATTTTTTCGGCGATGGAAACACCGACCGGGAAAACGAAACCGGCGCCGGACGTGTTCCTGTTCGCGGCGGAGAAACTCAGCGCCAACCCGGCGAACACTTTCGTTATCGAGGATTCCGTGCACGGCGTTCACGGCGCAAGGACGGCGGGCATGCGGGTGATCGGCTTCACCGGAGCCGCCCACAGCTATCCCGGCCATGCCCCCGCGCCCCCCTGGGCCGGCGCCAAACGGGGCACCCGCCGGGGGGCTTTTTTCAAACGCGTCACCGCGGCGCGGCGGGTGGGGCCGGCCGCCGGGGGGCTATTAAATAGCCCCCCCCGGCGGGACTTTTCTCGCCCGGTCAGTCTACCGTTCTCGTGCTTCAGAGTGGTAGGAGGCGATACTGCAATTTTGGGAGCTGGTTTTTCATTTCAAAACCCTGATGGCTATGCGATGATTGCGTCATGACGATCGAGCTTGAAATCACGCCAGAGCTACAGGCCCGCATCGATGCTATCGCGGCGCGGTCCAGCCTGTCCGCGTCGGAAGTCGTTGCGGATGCGCTTGAGAACGGCCACTCCCTTGAGTGGCAGGAGCGGTTTTTAGACAAGGTGAACGCAGGAATTGAAGCGGCCGACCGTGGTGAATTTGCCAGCCGTGCCGATATCGAGCGGGTGTTGAACAAGTACCGCCCCACCTGATGCAGGTTTCATGGACGGGCGCGGCTCTCGATGACCTCGACCAGATTCAGGATTTTGTAGCGCAGGACAGTCCCGTTGCGGCGTATCGGCTAACAGCCGATATAATTGGCCGCACCGACGAACTCTTGGCGTCAAATCCCATGATCGGACGCCAGGGGCGAGCGGGCGGAACCCGCGAGCTTGTGATAGCGCGGACACCCTACATCGTTGTTTACCGGGTGCGCGGCAGCGACGTTGAAATCATCGCCATTGTTCATGGGGCCAGAGAATGGCCGGAGGGCCACACATAGCCCGCCAATGTCTTGTGTTCGCCGCCTAGTTCGTCGCGGCAGCCCTCTTGCGGCGGGTCTTCTTCGGCTTGTCGGCCGTTGCCTGATGCGCGGTTTCGTCATAGCCGGCAAAGGCCTGATAGTCCTGCGCCGTCGGCTCGGGCACGACAATATTGGAATCGGTGAAGACGAACTGCGTGGCGACCGAAGGATCGGTGACCTGGACCTGATACTGGTGGATCTGCGAATAGAGGACCTCGGTGCCATGCATCACAGCCGTGCGGATGGGCATGGTGATGGTGCCTGGAGAAAACTTCGGTCCGGGGACAATCTTGCCGGCGACCGCGATCTTCATCGTCAACTGGCCGTTGGCACGGCTGCAGTCGCGTGTCACATCGCTGACCGATGCCTGGTAGATGATGTTGGCCGATTCGTCGGGCGGAGTTGCAGCAGCGGCGTCAGCCTCGGCCTGGGCCGCGGCATCCTGCGCGGCGTCGCCGGTCTTCTTGATCCTGGGCTTGGGCTTCTGAGCTTCCTTGGAATAGGTGTTGAAGAAAGCCGTGCCGTCGCGCACCATCACCCGAGGGCAATAGGCCTGCAACTGGCTGGCCAGTATCTTGGGATCCTGGGGCGGCGGTGGCGCCGTCGGGTCCTCCTTCTTGCCTATGCCGAGGTTCAGGATGCCATTGTCGCCCGATTGGCAGCCGGCGGCGGCAAGCATAAAGCCGGTGAGCGCAAGACCCGCCAAAAAGCGACCACTGAATGTACGAAACGCCATGAAACTGCACTTCCCTCTCGCAAAGCTGGTGACGTATATCAACCGCGCGGCAAAAATGCGACTGAGCCAGCGCAGAAATTAACCACCTTGCGGTGGATGGAAGAGCCAAGCAGTAACGGAATTGTGACATGCACTATGTGAGTACCCGCGGGGAAGCCCCCGTTCTTGGATTTTCCGACGCCGTGCTGGCCGGGCTGGCGCGCGACGGCGGGCTCTACGTGCCGCGCGAGTGGCCACAGTTTTCCGCCGCCGAGATCCGCGCCATGCGCGGCCTTGCCTATCCCGACCTTGCCATCCGCGTGCTGTCGCCGTTCCTTGGCGACGAAATCCCGGCCCCCGTTTTCGAGCGGCTGGTGCGCGAAGCCTATGCCACCTTCCGCCACGAGGCCGTTTGCCCGCTGGTGCAGACCGGCCCCAACACCTTCATCCTGGAACTCTTCCACGGGCCGACGCTCGCCTTCAAGGACGTGGCGATGCAGCTTCTGGCCCGGCTGATGGACCATGTGCTTACCGAACGCGATCAGCACGCCACCATCGTCGGGGCGACCTCGGGCGATACCGGCGGGGCGGCCATCGATGCCTTTGCCGGTCGCAGCCGGACCGACATCTTCATCCTTTTCCCGCATGGCCGCGTCTCGCCGGTGCAGCAGCGGCAAATGACGACGTCGACGGCTGCAAACGTCCATGCGTTGGCGATCGAAGGCAATTTTGACGATTGCCAGGGCCTGCTCAAGGACATGTTCAACGATCACGGCTTTCGCGACCGGGTTGCGCTTTCGGGCGTCAATTCGATCAATTGGGCCCGCATCATGGCCCAGATCGTCTATTATTTCTCCTCGGCACTGTCGCTCGGCGCACCGGACAGGCCGGTCTCCTTCACCGTGCCGACCGGCAATTTCGGCGATATCTTCGCCGGCTACGCTGCCAAGAAGATGGGACTGCCGATCGAGCGGCTGGTCATCGCCACCAATGACAACGACATTCTGGCGCGCACCTTTTCGACCGGCGAATACCGCACCAAGGGCGTCTTTGCGACCACGTCGCCGTCGATGGATATCCAGGTGTCGTCGAATTTCGAACGCCTGCTGTTCGAGGCCTCCGGCCGTGACGCGGCGACCGTGCGGCGCTATATGGACGGCCTGAAGCAGTCCGGCGCTTTCACCATCGAACCTCAGCAAATCGCCGGGATGCGGTCCGAATTCGACGCCGGCCGCGCTGATATGGACGAGGTCGCGGCCACCATCCGCTCGACGCTCGCGGCCAGCAACTATCTGCTTGATCCGCACACCGCGGCAGCCGTGCATGTCGCTGCGGGCAAGGCGTCAGGCGCCGTGCCGATGGTGGTGCTGGGTACCGCGCACCCGGCAAAATTCCCGGCCGCCGTCGAAGCCGCCAGCGGCGTGTCGCCCGCACTGCCCGCATGGCTAGGTGGGTTGATGACATCGGAGGAAAAATACACGGTACTTCCATCCGACCTGAAAATGGTGGAAGATTACGTCGGCCGCCGCGCGCGGGCGGCGCGTTAGGGAGTAGTAGCCATATGGGTGTTGAGGTAAGCCGTCTGTCGAACGGCCTGACAGTCGCCACCGAAACCCTTCAAAGCATCGAATCGGTTGCCCTTGGTGCCTGGGTCAAGTCGGGTGCCCGCAATGAACGTGACGACGAGCATGGCATGGCCCATCTGCTCGAGCACATGGCGTTCAAGGGCACGAAAAGGCGGAGCGCCTTCGAAATCGCCTCGGAGATCGAGGACGTCGGCGGCGAGATCAATGCCGCCACCAGCGTCGAGACCACCTCCTACTATGCCAGGGTGCTCTCCGACGACGTGCCGCTGGCCGTCGACATTCTTGCCGACATCCTGCAGGAGTCCGAGTTCGACCCGCAGGAACTCGAACGCGAACAGCATGTGATCCTGCAGGAGATCGGCGCCGCGCACGACACCCCCGACGACATCGTCTTCGACCGTTTCACGGAAACCGCCTATCGCCATCAGACGATTGGGCGCTCCATTCTCGGCACGCCCGAAACGGTCAAATCCTTCACCTCCAAGCAACTCCACGACTTCATCGAGCGGCAATACGGCGCCGAGCGCATGGTGATTGTCGCCGCCGGCGACATCAAGCATGACAATTTCGTGCGCGAGGTCGAAAAGCAACTCGGCGGCTTCCGCAGCAAGGCCGACAGCACCATCCCGCAATATGCGCAATATGTCGGCGGCGATTTCCGCGAAGACCGCGACCTGATGGACGCGCAGATCGTGCTGGGGTTCGAGGGTCGTGCCTATCATGTGCGCGACTTCTATGCCTCGCAGGTGCTGTCGATGATCCTCGGCGGCGGCATGTCGTCGCGCCTGTTCCAGGAGGTCCGCGAGAAGCGCGGCCTGTGTTATTCGGTCTATGCCTTCCATTGGGGCTTTTCCGACACCGGCGTCTTCGGCGTCCATGCCGCGACCGGCCAAAGCGACATCGCCGAACTGGTGCCTGTCATCATCGACGAACTGCAGAAGGCCGGCGAGAAGATCCTGCAGGAAGAACTCGACCGGGCGCGCGCCCAATATCGCGCCGGACTGATCATGTCCGCCGAAAGCCCGGCCAGCCGCGCTTCGCAGATCGCACGGCAACTGCTTCTGTTCGGCCGGCCGATCGCCAAGGAGGAACTGATGGAACGGCTGTCGGCGCTGACGATCGAGCGGCTGACCGATCTGTCGTCGCGGTTGTTCTCGACCAAGCCGACGCTCACCGCTGTCGGGCCTGTGGGTACGCTGGCGCCCTACGAGGCGATCCTCGAATCGCTCGCGGGCACGCAGACCACGGCCCGCAAGCTCGCCGTCTAAGCCCCTCAAAGCGCCATGTTCGCGCTCCCTTTCTTTCGCCGTGACCTGCCGGCACTGAAAGGCGACCGCGTCACGCTGCGCGTGCCGTTCACCAATGACTATCGCGAGTGGGCGGCAGTGCGCGGCGAAAGCCGCGCCTTCCTCGAACCATGGGAACCACGCTGGACCCCCGATGAACTCGACCGCAACGCTTGGCGGCTGCGCATCAGCCGCTACCGCGAGGATTATGCTCAGGGAACCGCTATCGCCTTCTTCATCTTCGAGAGGAGCAGTGGCAAGCTGGCCGGCGGCATCACGCTCGGCAACATACGCCATGGCGTCTCGCAAAGCGGCCATGTCGGCTACTGGATCGGCGAGCGCTTCGGCGGCCGCGGCCTGATGACCGACGCGGTCAAGGTGGTGGCCCGCTTCGCCTTCGATACGCTGAGGTTGCACCGGATCGAAGCGGCCTGTATCCCCGACAACATCAGGTCGATCCGCGTGCTTGAAAAAGCCGGATTTCGGCGCGAAGGACTGCTGCGATCCTATCTCAGGATCAACGGCATCTGGCAGGACCATTACCTCTACGCCCGGATCGCGGACGATCCGCCGGGCGTTGGAACGAAGGACTGATTTTTGACGAATTTCCTGCGAAACGGGTCGCTGTTCGCCTTTGTCCTCGCGACACTCCTGACGCTGTGGGCAGCATCGTCGGCCTTCGCCGTGGAGCCGATCAAGATCGCCCGCGACGACGTCGCGCTCGACCTTTCCGGCGCCGTCGAGATCTACCGGAACCAGGGCGAGAATTTCCAGGTGTCGACCGCGCCGGGTCCGGACGGTATCGTGCGGCGCATCGAGGTCGAGGCCAATGATGCGCGTTCGACCGGCGACTGGGCTGTTTTCGCGCTCGCCAACACCACCGACCAGCAGCTCGACCGGCTGATCGTCGCACCGCATTTCCGCCTGGTGAATTCCGGCATCTTCTGGCCGGATCTCGGCTCGACCCGCATCGCGGCCATCACGCCCAGCGAGGGCTTCGCGCTCGACCGCCAGACCAGCCCCGATGCCGACGTTTTCCGGGTGACGCTGAATCCCGGCACGGTGATCACCTTCATTGCCGAACTGGCCTCGCCGAAGCTGCCGCAGGTCTACCTCTGGGATCCCGAATCCTACAAGGACTCGGTCAATTCATACACGCTGTTTCGCGGCATCGTCATCGGCATCGCAGGCTTGCTGGCGCTGTTTTTGACCATCCTTTTCGTGGTCAAGGGAACCTCGATGTTCCCCGCGACCGCAGCCCTTGCCTGGGCGGTGCTGGCCTATATCTGCGTCGATTTCGGCTTCCTCAACAAGATCATCGAGATATCGCCCGGCAACGAGCAGATGTGGCGAGCGGGGACCGAAGTGGCGCTCGCGGGAACCTTCGTGGTGTTCCTGTTCGCCTATCTCAACCTCAACCGATGGCACGGCCATTTCAGCTATGGCGCGCTGGTCTGGATACTCGGGCTGGTGCTGATCGCCGGCGTCGCCATCATCGATCCGGCGGTCGCCGCCGGCATCGCAAGGCTGTCCTTCGCCGCCACCGCGCTGACCGGGCTTGGCCTGATCATCTTCCTCGGCATACGCGGCTACGACCGCGCCATCATGCTGGTGCCCAGTTGGGTCATGGTGCTGTTGTGGCTATGCGGATCGTGGATGGCGATCACCGGCATGCTCGACAACGATATCGCCCAGCCGGCCCTGGGCGGCGGGCTGATCCTGATCATCCTTCTGATCGGCTTCACCGTCATGCAGCATGCTTTTGCCGGCGGCGCGCTGCATCAGGGCCTGTTCTCCGACCTCGAGCGGCAGGCGCTGGCGGTGGCCGGTTCGGGCGACACGGTATGGGATTGGGACGTGCTGCGCGACCGCGTCGTCACCAAGCCCGACGTCAGCATCCAGCTCGGACTGGCGCCGAACAGCCTTGGCGGCGCGGCCCGCAACTGGCTCCCGGTGCTGCATGCCGACGACCGCGACACGTTCCGCACCACGCTCGACGTCGTGCTCGAACACCGTCGCGGCCGGGTATCGCAGAACTTCCGACTGCGCGGCGCCGACGGCCACTACCACTGGTTTTCGCTGCGCGCGCGCCCTGTCATCGGATCCGACGGCGAGGTCATCCGCTGCGTCGGTACCATGGTCGACGTGACCGAGCAGAAAAAGTCCGAGGAAAGGCTGCTGCACGACGCCGTGCACGACAATCTGACCGGTCTGCCGAACCGCGAACTTTTGATGAATCGGCTGGAAGCGATTATCTCGATCGCGCGCACCGAAGAAAAGGTGCGGCCAACCGTCTTCGTAATCGACATCGACCGTTTCAAGCAGGTCAATGACGGGCTCGGCATCTCGGCCGGCGACACCATTTTGCTGACCATCGCACGCCGGCTGCACCGGCTGCTCAAGCCGAAGGATTCGCTGTCGCGCTTTGCCGGCGATCAGTTCGCTCTGATGCTATTGTCCGAACAGGATCCGGCCCGCATCGCTGCGGTCGCTGATGCAATCAAGCATGCCATCAACAACCCGATCACCTTTGCCAAGCGCGAGATCGTGCTGACCGCGTCGATCGGGCTGATCACCTGGAATTCGCCGCAGATGTCGGCCGAGGACATGGTCAAGGATGCCGAGCTTGCCATGCACCAGGCCAAGCGCTTCGGCGGCGACAGGATCGAGCCGTTCCGTCCGGCTTTCCGCACTGTCGGCACCGACAGGCTGCAGTTCGAATCCGACCTGCGCCGCGCCATCGAGCGACGCGAATTCACGCTTGCCTACCAGCCGATCGTGCGGCTTGAGGATGGCAGCGTCGCCGGCTTCGAAGCGCTGCTGCGCTGGGACCACCCGCGCCGCGGCATGATCCCGCCGGCGGATTTCATCCCGGTCGCCGAAAGCTGCGGGCTGATCGTGCAGCTCGGCCTGTTTGCCATGCAGCAGGCGGCGGAAGACCTCGCCAGCTGGCAAAAGCAGATCGGCGACGCGCCGCTGTCGGTCTCGGTCAATTTGTCCAGCCGCCAGCTGATCCGCCGCGACCTGGTCAGCGACGTCCGCTCGGTCATCGCTCGGGCCAATCTGAAGCCGCGCTGCTTCCGGCTGGAGCTCACCGAATCGCTTGTCATGGACAATCCCGAGCAGACCGCCCATGTGCTGACCAAGCTGAAGCAGCTCGGCATCGGCCTGTCGCTGGATGATTTCGGCACCGGCTATTCCTCATTGGCCTATCTGACGCGTTTTCCCTTCGACACCATCAAGATCGACAAGAGCTTCGTTGACGACAACACGCCCAAGCGCGCGGTGCTGCTGAAATCGATGGTCAACATGGCGCATGAACTCGGCCTGTCCGTCGTCGCCGAGGGCATTTCGGACGAGAGCGACGCGCTGGAACTGCGCCAGATGGGCTGCGAATATGTCCAGAGCTTCATGTTCGGCGCACCAATGCCGGGCGACCAGGTGCTGAAGACGCTAAAGGAGCAGTATCCGCTGACGCAAGCGTAAGCGGATCAGGCGTGCCCGGCAGCGAGGCTGAGATGCGCAAGGTCGATACCAATCGAGGCGAGGATCCGGTCGTATTTGCGCTCGATATCGGTGTCGAACAGAAGCTCGGCATTGGCCGGGCAGGTCAGCCAGCCATTTTCGGCAATCTCGGTCTCCAGTTGGCCGGCGCCCCAGCCGGAATAGCCGAGCGCCATCAGCGCATGACGAGGCCCGCGGCCGGACGAAATGGCGCGCAATATGTCGACGGTCGCGGTCAGGCAGATGTCGTCGGAAACGGTCAGCGACGATTCCACCCGATAATCTCCCGAATGCAGGACGAAGCCCCGGCTGCGATCCACGGGCCCGCCATTGCGCACGACGAAGTCGCGCGCCTGCGCCGGCAAGCGGATCGCCTCCTGCTCGTTCATGATGCCCAGTTGCACGAGCAGGTCCGGAAACAGCATCTGCTGCGTCTGGTTGATGATCAGGCCCATGGCGCCTTCATCGGAATGTGCGCAGACATAGATGACCGAGCGCGTGAAACGGTCGTCCTTCATGCCGGGCATGGCAATCAGGAACTGATCGTCGAGAAAGCCGCGACTGGCGACCGTCTTCTTGTGGCGCAACAAGTCCATAAAGGGAGCGTAACGCGTTTCCAAAGCGCCGAAAAGATGCGCCGTGCTGGATTCGACCAAAGCCTGTTGCGGCGGCTCGAACATTCTTCTCCCTCGAAGTCACGCAAATATGATACCGGCAAGGCCATGAAATCATTGCGCGGCCACGAACGGACGATCAAATCACCGCCATGCGAAGCTTGAAAATCCTGCTGCTCGGCGCCGCCATCGGATCGGCAACCGCTCTTCCAGCCGCCGCCTCTTCGTCGGCGTGGTACAACAGTGAAGGCGGCAAGGTTCGGCTGGTTACATCAGGCAAAGCCGACGATGCCGGCCGTATCCAAGGCGTTCTCGATATTGCGCTCAAGCCTGGCTGGAAGACATATTGGCGCGATCCGGGCGACGCGGGCGTGCCGCCGCAACTCGACATTTCAGCCAGCACCAACATCGCCGACGCCACTCTGTCGTTTCCGGCGCCGCAGCGCCATGACGACGGCTATGGCAAATGGGCAGGCTACAACTATCCGGTTTCTCTGCCGGTGACATTCACGCTGGCGACGCCGAACCAGCCGGCGGTGATCGATGCCGACATCTTTCTCGGCATCTGCGAAACGATCTGCATTCCGGTGCAGACGCGGCTGACCGTCGACCCCGCCTCCGATCCGGACAATGCCGAGGACGCGGCGCTGGTGAAGGCGAGTTTTACGGCACTGCCTGCGCCCGCGAGGTCCGATTTCGGCATCAATGTGCTGCCGGGCGACCACGAGACGCTGATTGTCGAGGCGAGCTTTCCCGGCGATCCGGCGGCGGCGGATCTCTTCGTTGCCGGCGAGCGGGACTACATGTTCGGCACCCCGGCCCGCAGCGAAAAGGACGGCAAGCTGATTTTCACCGTGCCGATCCTCGATCGCCCCTCGACCACGCCGACCGATGGCGGGCTTCACTATACGCTGACGAGTGCGGCGGGCGCGGTCGAAGGGGTTCTGCCTTTCCCTTGATCCAGCCTGTCGCAACGATTGCAGGAAGCCGTTGAGTTCGCTACGCAAAGACACGTCCTTCCCATTTTCCCAAGCGAGGAATCCATGACCATTTCCGTTGGCGACAAGCTGCCTGACGTGACCTTCAAGACGATGACCGCCGATGGCGCCAAGCCGATCACCGGGGCCGAGATTTTCTCGGGCAAGAAGGTCGTGCTGTTTGGGGTTCCCGGCGCCTTCACACCTACCTGCAGCAACAACCATTTGCCGGGTTATCTCGAGAACCACGATGCCATCCTGGCGCGCGGCGTCGACACCATCGCCGTCGTTTCGGTCAATGACGTCCATGTCATGGGCGCCTGGGCGCACTTCACCGGCGGCGAGGGCAAGATCCTGTTCCTCGCCGACGGCAGTGGCGATTTCGCCAAGGCGGTGGGCCTCGATTACATCAGCAACGATATGGGCCTGCGCTCGAGGCGCTTCTCAATGATCATCGACGACGGCAAGGTCACCGCGCTCAATGTCGAGACCAAGCCCGGTGTCGACGAGTCCGGTGCGGCTCATATTCTGGGGCAGCTCTGAACTTCAGCGACAACGTCGGGCTGGACCGCAACGGTTGCCGCCGCCCGACGATCGCCCTTGTATTCCAGGGATTGCCTTTGGGGGGACCTCGATGTTTGACATATTCTGGCGTGCTATCGCGATCGGCATCGGCGCCACGGTGGCGATGGATCTCTGGGCCATTTTCCTGCACAAGGCGTTCGGGCAGCCACGGCCGAACTGGGGACCGGTCGGGCGCTGGGTCTGGCATCTCCGCGACAAGGTCTTTCACGATGATATCGGCGGTGCAGCGCCCTACGCGCATGAAAAGGCGCTGGGCTGGGCCTTTCACTATTTTGTCGGCATCGTCTACGGCATCATCCTGGTGGTGCTGGCCGGAGCGGGCTGGCTTGCCGCGCCGACATTCCTGCCGGCCTTCATCCTCGGCATCGTCACCGTCGGCGCCGGCTGGTTCCTGCTTGCACCCGGCATGGGCGCCCGTTTGGGCGCCACGGACCGGCCCCCCCCCCTGCACAAACCTGGGCGGAACCTGGTGTCGCACACGGTGTTCGCGCTCGGGCTTTGGGGCACAGCGCTGCTGATCCGATAAACAGCTCGCTAGAATAGACGGTTCAGATCCCGCCGGCCGTCCACCACACGGACGATTTCAACCCACTCAACAGGGCCATCATCCGTGTCCGGAATCGTTTCGTAGAGCAGTACAAACGGCGCCTCCACCAGCATCCGTACTGAAGACCTGACATCGGGTCGCCTAACACCCATGCGCGGATGGTCTGCCAGCTGCAAGGCCCGCGCTTCTAGTTGATCATAATAGCGATCGGCCGCTCATATGTTTTCGCTGCCTATCATCACGTAGACGTCGATGAGGTCCGCCTTGGCCGCAGGTGACCAGACCAGCCTAACTGTCATTCCGCGAGGCTTCCGCCAGCCTTCGCCGAGCTTCCTTTCGCAACGCGTCGAAATCCACAGGCTCCGGCCTCCCACTTGCCTTGCCTTCATCCCACAGGTGCCTTAGCCGGCGGATATCGTCATGCCGAAGTTCACGCTTGGCCAGCCAATCCCGCACCGCTTCACGCACAATCTCGCTTGCGGTGGCATACTCGCCCGCCTCGACAGCCTCACGCATCACAGCTGCTTGTTGCGGGGTCACAGCCACGCTCATTTTTTCTACGTTTGCCACGCCGTTCCTTATCGCATTTGCTCTATGGTAGGAAATATTACTCCCATCCGTATTCTGGAGCAACTGCGACGCCACCAAAGGCCTTACGTCCGCTGGGCGCTGGTCAAGGCAGCCTGTCGTCGGCCGTCAACCGTTGATAACGCGATGCGCGCCTAGCCGCGCCGCTCCGGAAATTCAATAGCTCTGAGTAGAGCGCCGCACTTTCGCGATTGCCGGTTGTTTGGCCGGCGCAGCAGGCTTTGGCGCTGCTGCGGACTTGAACGGGCCTTTCTTGAACGGCGCCATGCCTTCGCGCGCGAGTTCGTCGGCGCGCTCGTTCTCGACATGGCCGTCATGGCCCTTGACCCAGTTCCAGGTGACCTTGTGGCGCTTGTTTGCCTCGTCGAGCGCCTGCCAGAGTTCACCGTTCTTCACAGGCTTCTTGTCGGCGGTCTTCCAGCCGTTCTTCTTCCAGCCGTGGATCCACTTGGAAATACCGTCCATGACATACTTGCTGTCGGTGTGAAGGTCGACCGTGCACGGTTCCTTCAGCGCGTTCAGCGCCGAAATGGCGGCCAACAGTTCCATGCGGTTGTTGGTCGTCTCGGCTTCGCCGCCGGAAAGCTCCTTGGTGGTGCCGTTGAAGCGCAGGATCGCGCCCCAGCCGCCGGGGCCGGGATTGCCCGAACAGGCGCCGTCCGTGAAGATCTCAACCTGTTTGCTCATGATACCCATATCAGGCCAATCCATATTCCGAAGACGATTTGATCGCCCGGTGGAACCGCATCCTTCTGATGTATTCGGTCGGATCGCGTTTCATCACCAGCCCGCCATCGGGAACGGTCAACCAGTCGTACAGCCGGGTCAGCATGAAGCGCAACGCCGAACCGCGCGCCAGCATCGGCAGCGCAGCCTTTTCCTGGTCGCTCAGGGGCCGGACGCTCTGGTAGCCGGCGAGCAGCGCCTTGCCCTTGGTGAGATTGAAGGAAAAATCCTTCTCGAAGCACCAGGCGTTGAGACAGGTGGCGACATCGTAGGCGTAGAGGTCGTCGCAGGCGAAATAGAAATCGATCAGGCCGGACAGTTTTTCGCCGAGGAAGAAAACGTTGTCGGGGAAAAGATCGGCATGGATGATGCCTTGCGGCAGGTCTTTGGGCCAGTTGCGCTCGAAATCGGCGAAGTCGGCATCGACCTCGGCGGCCAGACCCGGCTCGACCTCGTCTGCGCGATCGCGCGCTGCATCCCAGAGCTTGCGCCAGCCGTCGATGGCCAGGGCATTCGGACGCGTCATCGAAAAATCGGCGCCGGCCAGATGCAATTGCGCCAGCGCCTTGCCGACCTCGGCACAATGCGTTGCTGTGGGCCGCCGCAACGAAAGCCCTTCCAGGAAGGTGATGATGACCGCCGGCCGGCCGGCGAGCGTGCCGATGACGCTGCCGTCATGCGCGGTCACCGGCAGCGGGCAGGACACGCCCTTGTTGGCGAGATGGCCCATCAGCCCCAGGAAAAACGGCAAATCCGCCTTTTCGACGCGCTTCTCATAGAGCGTCAGGATGTAGGAACCGCTGGAGGTGTGCAGCAGAAAGTTCGAGTTCTCGGTGCCTTCGGCGATGCCCTTGTAGGACAGGAGATTGCCGACCGGATAGTGCTTCAGGAATGCGCCGAGTTCGCCTTCCGCAACGTCGGTGTAGACCGCCATGTGGCTTACGCGGCTCCATTGACGAAGGCCATGTCGGCCCGCGTCAGTTCGACATCGCGCAATACCCGCATGACCGGAAAATCCTCCGTTTCCGTGGCCGTGACGGCCAAATCGATCGTGACATCGAAGCGCTGCCGGAACGCGTCGATGATCTCGTCGACGATGATTTCGGGCGCCGACGCGCCGGCCGACAGGCCGAGCGTCGAGATGTTGCCGATGTCATTCCACGGAATCTCGGCGGCGCGCTGCACGAGAAGCGACATGGTGGCGCCTGCACGCTCCGCGACTTCGACAAGTCGTCGCGAATTGGAGGAATTCGGCGCGCCGACGATCAGATAGAGATCGGCGCCCGGCGCGGTGTCCTTGACGGCTTCCTGGCGGTTGGTGGTGGCATAGCAGATCGATTCCGCCGCCGGTGCCTGCAGCGCCGGAAAGCGATCCTGCAAGGCGCGGATGATGCCGGCGGTGTCCTCGACCGACAATGTGGTCTGGGTAACGAAGCCGAGCGCCTGCGGATCGGCGGGCGAGAGCTTTGCGGCATCGGCTTCGGTTTCGATCAGCGTCACCGCTCCGTCCGGCAACTGGCCCATGGTGCCGATCACCTCGGGATGTCCGGCGTGACCAATCAACAGCACATGACGGCCGAGCCGCTGATGGCGCATCGCCTGCTTGTGGACCTTCGACACCAGCGGGCAGGTGGCATCGAGATAGAAGAGATTGCGCGCCTTCGCATCCGCCGGCACCGATTTCGGCACGCCATGCGCCGAGAACACGACGGGCGACTGCCGATGTTCGGCCGGTATCTCGGAGAGTTCCTCGATGAAGACGGCGCCAAGGCTTTGCAGCCCCTCGACGACGTAGCGGTTGTGCACGATCTCATGGCGGACATAGACCGGCGCGCCATATTTCTTCAGCGCCAGCACGACGATCTGGATGGCACGGTCGACACCGGCGCAGAAACCGCGCGGCTGGCAGAGCCGGATCGTCAGAGGTGGTTTGGTGGTTGTCTGAAGCATTAAATCCGGGCCGGTTGATCAAAGCCGAAATGAGGTGCGCACCCCTGCCCTGTCAAGGGCATCAGCCGCGTTCATTCGTCTTTCGCGGGACGGCGAAGCCGCAGGATGAGCACGGCTGCGAGCGCCGCGGCAAGCCCGTACCAAGTCATCGCATATTGCAGATGGCTGTTCGGGAGGTCGATGATGGTGACTCCGCCAACCGGCAAGCCGCCTGGGTTTGGCGTCTTGTCTGCGTCGATGAAAATCGGCACCAGCGCGGCGCCCGCCGGCAGACCGGCGCTCGCAGCCATCACGTCGCGGTCCTTCCAGTAGAAGATGTTCTTCGCCACGTCGTTGTCGGGCAGCATCATCGACGGCTTCGCCGGCAGCGGGTTGCGGGCCAGCCCGGTCACGGTCACTCTGCCAGTCACCTGTCCCTTGGCGCGCTTGGCGGCGTCCTTCAGATCGTAAGGCACGAAGCCGCGATTGATCAGGACGAAGCGGCCGTCGTCGAGCGCCAGCGGCGTGTAGACATTGAAGCCGGCGTCACCTTCCCAGGTTGCGTAGAAATGGCGTTCGCCTTGATGCAGGAACGTGCCGGTGACGGTAACCGGCGTATAATCGACATCCCCGGTGGCGGCGAACTCTTTCTCGACCGCAACCAACGGCAAGGGCGCCGAATGGGTGCGCCGGTCGATGGTCTGAAGAAGACCTTCCTTCCAGTACAGGCGCTGGACCTGCCAGGTACCAAGCGCCAGCAGGATCAGGAACAGCACAAGGCCAAGGCCAAGCAGCAATGCCGTCCCAGGCCGCGATCGGCCGTCGGCTTTAACGGATGCCTCGCTCATTCGCCACGATCCAACCGGCCTTCGGCCGCCTTGTTGCGGTATTGCAGCGTCAGCAACACGCCTTTGATCAGCCTCAGCGCCGCCAGGCACAGCACGATAGCCAGCGGAATCCAGACCAGCAGATGCAGCCAAAGCGGCGGGCTAAGCGTGACTTCAACCCAGAGCGCCAGGCCGACAATGAGGAAGCCTATGATCAAGATGACGAAGACCGCCGGCCCGTCGCCGGCATCGGCGTAGGAATAATCGAGGCCGCAATTGCCGCAGCGCTTGCCGACAGTGAGGAAACCGGCAAACAACCGCCCCTCGCCGCAGCGCGGGCAGCGGCCATGCACGCCGGCCGAGATCGGATCGATCGGCGGCCAGATCGCCCTGTCTTCACTCATGGGAGCGTCGTCGCTCATTGCTTACCGCTCGATTTCGATCGGTGTGCCATCGGCCACCAGCGCCCAGATTTCGTCCATGTCGGAGTCCGTAACCGCAATGCAGCCGTCGGTCCAGTCGACCAATTGAAGCAGCCAGCCCCACCAGCCATAACCATTCGGTTGGCCGTGGATCATGATCATGCCGCCCGCGTCGACATTGCGCGCCTTGGCGGCGGCCTCATCGTCGGCATTGGGGTACGAGATATGGATCGATTTGTACGCGATGCTGTTCGGGTTGCGCCAGTCGAGGACATAGTTCCCCTCGGGCGTGCGTTGATCGCCCTCCTGGTGCTTGTGCCCGACAGGATCGCCACCGAGCGCGATGCCGTAGTTTCGCAGGACCTTGCCGTCGCCGATCAGTTCCAACCGGCGTTCGGCCTTGTGGACACGCACCAGGTCCACCTTCTCGCCGGCAAAGGCCGGGAGTGCCGCGATCATCAATGCGCAAATGGCCCGGAAGATTGTCAGTCGCATTGGCTATCGATCAGCGATCATTGCGCCAAAAAGAAGAAGGCGGCCACGTTGCCGCGGCCGCCTCCAGAAATGAAAATCCCCTTGGGCGGATCAGTGGCCTTCGATCACAGCGCCGACCGATCCCCAGACGTAGATCGAGGCGAACAGGAACAGCCAGACCACGTCGACGAAGTGCCAGTACCAGGCGGCCGCCTCGAAGCCGAAATGCTGCTTGGGGGTGAAATCACCCTTCATCGCCCGGATCAGGCAGACCAACAGGAAGATAGTGCCGATGATGACGTGGAAACCGTGGAAGCCGGTCGCCATGAAAAAGGTGGCGCCATAGATGGAATCCTTGAAGGCGAACGGAGCATGCATGTACTCGTAGGCCTGCACCATGGTGAACAGCATGCCGAGGCCAACAGTCAGCACCAGGCCGTTGATCAGGCCTTTGCGATCGCCATGGATGAGCGAATGGTGCGCCCAGGTCACCGTGGTGCCGGACAGCAGCAGGATGACGGTGTTGTAGAGCGGCAAATGGAAAGGATCGAGAACTTCCATGCCCTTCGGCGGCCAGACACCGCCGGTAAACGCGGTGCGGGCATATTGCTGGGCTTCGCTCGGAAACAGGCTGGCATCGAAATAGGCCCAGAACCAGGCAACGAAGAACATCACCTCAGAGGCGATGAACATGATCATGCCGTAGCGCAGATGCAGCGACACGACCCGCGTATGATGACCCTCATGCGCTTCCTTGATCGTGTCCGACCACCAGGCGAACATGGTGTAGAGGACGATCACGAGGCCGATGAAGAACAGCCACGGATTGGCGATGTTGAAGCCGAAGATCGGGAACGACCCGCCCTTCAGATATTCCATCAGGGCGACACCGCCAAAGGCCATGACGAGCGCCCCTACCGATCCCAGGAAAGGCCATGGGCTCGGGTCGACGAGATGATAATCATGCTGTGGTTTTGCGTGCGCGTCTGCCATATCAACCCCCGAGATTTGCTTCGGTATTCGAATTTGTCTTGCTGTTGCCACCGGCCGGCTCCGAGGAGGCGACCGGCTTGGTCTTCTCGACCGGGAACATCGTGTAGGACAGCGTGATCGTCTTCACGTCCTTGAGCTCCGGCACATTGACGATGTCGGGGTCCACGTAGAACAGGACCGGCATGTCCAGCGTCTCCCCGGGCTTCAGCGTCGTGTCGGTGAAGCAGAAGCACTCGACCTTGTTGAAATAGGGACCTGCCAGTTCAGGCTGCACGTTGAAGGTAGCGCGGCCGGTCACGGGACGATCGAACTTGTTGGTCGCCTGATAGTGCGCCTGCACGGTCTCGCCGATCTTCATCGTCATCGAGCGCTGGACCGGCTGGAACTCCCACGGCACGCCAGCGATGTTGGCATCGAAGCGGACAGTGATCTCGCGGTCGAGCACGCGGCCGGCATACTGCTTCTCGGCACGTTGCGTCGTGCCGCCATAGCCGGTCGCCTGGCAAAACATCTTGTAGAGCGGCACCGCGGCATAGGCCATGCCGATCATGCCGGTGAAAAAGGCGAGGCAGACAGCCGCGACGATGACGTTGCCGTTCTTGCCAGCCGCTTGTTTTGAGGTCTCGACGCTCATCACATCGTGCCCAGATTGTGGCCGAACTTCACGATCGTCGCGATGTAGAAAATGACCACCAGCAGCGCCAGCGCCACACCGATGGCGATAGAACGGCTGCGCTGCGCCTTCTTCTGACGCTCGGTCAACGTGACGGTCTCGAGCTTTTCCTCGATCATGGTCATGCTCCACCCATGGCAAGCGCGCGTTCGACAACGCTGTCGGCCAGATAGGCAGCGAAGATGGCGAAGAGATAAAGCAGCGAATAGGCGAACAGGGCCTTGGCCGGTTTCATGACGCGATCATCGTCGGCCATGCCAAGCACTTTCCACGCGTACCAGACAAAACCGACTCCCAGAAGCAGGGCGGCCACGCCATAGAACGGTGTGGTGTAGCCAAGCAGCCACGGCAGCACGCCGACCGGGGCAAGCACCAGCGCATAGGCGAAGATCTGGCGGCGGGTCGAAGCGTGGCCGGCGACGTTGGGCATCATCGGAATGCCGGCCTTGGCATAGTCCTCGGACTTGAACAGCGCCAGCGCCCAGAAATGCGGCGGCGTCCACAGGAAGATGATCAGGAACAGGACAATGCTTTCGAGGCTGACTGTCCCGGTCACCGCGGCCCAGCCGATCACAGGCGGAATGGCACCGGCGGCCCCGCCGATGACGATGTTCTGCGGCGTCCAGCGCTTCAGCCACATCGTGTAGACGACGGCGTAGAAAAAGATGGTGAAGGCCAGCAGCGTCGCCGCCAGCCAGTTAACCAGCACGCCGAGCGTCATCACCGACAGCACCGACAGCACCAGCCCGAAGGTCAGCGCTTCGTGCGGCTGGATGCGACCGGCCGGGACCGGGCGGGTGGCGGTCCTGGTCATCACCGCATCGATGTCGGCATCGTACCACATGTTGAGCGCGCCGGAGGCACCAGCACCTATTGCAATAGCCAGGATGGCGATCACCGCCAGCAGAGGGTTGATGGTCACGGGTGCGGCGACAAGGCCGACAAAGGCGGTGAACACCACCAGCGACATGACGCGCGGCTTCAGCAGCGCGAAGAAATCGCCCGCCGTCGCTTCCGACATGCGAAAGCCCGCTTCGTCAATCAATGGGTCGTCGACAAGGGCCATGCGTACTTAAGTCCATCATCCGTTGGCCAAAACCGCCGGCGGACCGGCGGTTTCGTATTCGAGCGGGCAGCCGCCTTACCTGATTTTCGGCAGCTGTTCCCACTGGTGGAAGGGCGGCGGCGAAGGCAGCTGCCATTCGAGCGTCGTTGCGCCCTCTCCCCATGGGTTGGCGCCGGCGATCCGCTTCTTCTGGAAGGCCTCGAACACGCCATAGAGGAAGATCAGGACGCCGATGGCCGAGATATAGGAGCCGATGGACGACACATAATTCCAGCCGGCAAACGCATCGGGGTAGTCGATGGTGCGGCGCGGCATGCCGGCGAGACCGAGGAAGTGCTGCGGGAAGAAGATCAGGTTCACGCCGACGAAGGTGACCCAGAAATGGGTGTTGGCGATGACGGGCGAATACATGTAGCCGGTCATCTTCGGGAACCAGTAGTACCAGCCGGCGAAGATGGCGAACACCGCGCCCAGTGACAGCACGTAGTGGAAGTGGGCAATGACGAAATAGGTATCATGCAGCGAGCGGTCGAGGCCGGCATTGGCCAGCTGGACGCCGGTGACGCCGCCGATCGTGAACAGGAAGATGAAGCCCAGCGCCCACAGCATCGGCGTCTTGAACGAAATCGACCCGCCCCACATCGTGGCGATCCAGGAGAAGATCTTCACGCCTGTCGGCACCGCGATGACCATGGTGGCGAAGACGAAATAGCGCTGCGTGTCGAGCGACAGGCCGGTCGTGTACATGTGGTGCGCCCACACGATGAAGCCGACGGCGCCGATCGCCACCATGGCATAGGCCATGCCGAGATAGCCGAACACCGGCTTCCTCGAGAAGGTCGAGATGACGTGACTGATGATGCCGAAGCCTGGCAGGATCAGGATGTACACTTCAGGGTGACCGAAGAACCAGAACAGGTGCTGGAAGAGGATCGGGTCGCCGCCGCCGTCGGGCGCAAAGAAGGTGGTGCCGAAATTGCGGTCGGTGAGCAGCATGGTGATACCGCCGGCCAGAACCGGCAACGACAGCAGGAGCAGGAAGGCGGTGATCAGCACCGACCAGGCAAACAGCGGCATCTTGTGCAGCGTCATGCCAGGCGCGCGCATGTTGAAGATGGTGGTGATGAAGTTGATGGCGCCGAGGATCGACGACGCACCGGCAATGTGGATCGACAGGATCGCCAGATCCATGGCCGGCCCGGGCTGGCCCGAGGTCGACAGCGGCGGATAGAGCGTCCAGCCGCCACCGACGCCGAAGGCGCCCGGCGCGCTCGGCACGAACATCGAGGTGAGCAGCAGGATGAAGGCCGGCGGCAACAGCCAGAAGGAGATGTTGTTCATGCGCGGGAACGCCATGTCGGGCGCGCCGATCATGATCGGAACCATCCAGTTGGCGAAACCGCCGATCAGCGCCGGCATGACCATGAAGAAGATCATGATCAGGGCGTGCGCGGTGGCGAAGGCATTGTACATGCTCTTGCCGCCGTCGATCGCGGCGTCACCGTTCATGCCATAGACCATCTGCGCCAGGCCGCTGAAGATCTGGATGCCAGGCTCCTGCAGCTCCATGCGGATGGCGACCGACAAGGCACCGCCGATGATGCCGGCCATGATCGCGAAGATCAGGTAGAGCGTGCCGATGTCCTTGTGATTGGTCGAATAAACCCAGCGGACCCAGCCGTGATAAGGCTTGTGGTCATGCCCGTCGTGAGCTGCAGCGTCTGCCATGTTCCGCTCCGTTCCCTAAATCTTGCTAACCCGCGGCATCAGTTGCCGGCGGCCGCTACCTTGTTCTGGCCGTCGACCTCGGCCATCAGCGTCTTGTTGGCGCCGGGCAGATCGGTCTTGGCTGCCGCCAGCCAGGTCTTGAACTGCGCATCGGAGACGACGCGGATGGCGATCGGCATGAAGGCATGATCCTTGCCGCAGAGCTGCGAGCACTGGCCGTAAAAAATACCTTCCTTCTCCGCCTTGAACCAGGTCTCGTTGGTGCGGCCCGGAATGGCATCGATCTTGATACCGAACGACGGCATGGCAAAGGAGTGGATCACGTCGGTCGCGGTGACGAGCACGCGGGTCATGGTGTTGACCGGCACCACCAGTTCGTTGTCGACGGCCAGCAGACGCGGATAGACCTTGCGGTCCTCCTTGCCGGCGCCGGCCCGATCACCGTCCTGGAGGATCGCGGAGTTGAAGGAGAGCGTGTTGTCGGTCTGGTACTCGTAGTCCCAGTTCCACTGGTTGCCGGTCGCCTTGACGGTCAGCTTTGCTTCTTCCGGCGGCGTATATTGCGCGGTCAGCAACTGGAACGAGGGAATTGCCAGGCAAAGCAGGATGACGACCGGACCGACAGTCCAGATCACCTCGATCAGCGTGTTGTGGCTGGTCTTGGACGGAACCGGGTTGGCGCTCGCGCGGAATCTGACGATGCAGTAGGCGAGCAGAAGCAGCACCAGGATGGTGATCGGGACGATGAACCACATGGTGTAGTTTCCGAACCACTCGATCTGCCGCATCATGTCGGTCGCCGGCGCCTGGAAGGTTGTCTCCCAGTTCTTGGGCTGGTCGGCATGGGCGGATGCGCCGGCGAAAAACGTGATAGCGGCACAAGCACTTAGAAACTTGGCACTTGCTGGAACCTTGGCGTTTGCCAGGAAATTTCTCATCGCCCTCATCGTCTCCCAGTTCCTCGCTGCGGTACCCACGAGAATAATGAACAATGCCGGGACGGGAATCCCGACAGTTTCAAGCTGGTTCAAACCATACTCTTTTTCCCTCCGCAAGAAAGGAGCGGACGAAACCGTGCGGCATTTTTGCGCGCAAGCCCGGATGTGCCTTTGGAGGCAGCCGCGGCAGCACCGAATCGCCTACAGTGAGCCCGCAGCAGCATTCCCGCGGGCCGCAGGTGCCGAACGTCGCAATTCGGGCGAAATTGGCAGGGAAAAGCGCCCTATTGGCTTTTTCGGGGCAGACCTGGTGCGGTCTCGTCCTTTACTTGGCTTTGGCGCGGCTTAAAGTGCCGTGATTCGCAATGGAGCCGTCATGAATTACTGGCTTTCGAGAAACTCTCGGTTTTCGAGAAACTGGGCGAAGGTCATCTTTCTCGCCGCCCTGTCTGGCATCGGCTTGTCCGCGATCGTGTCCGGCACGGCCAACGCCGCGCAGCCGAGCGGCACCGTGCGCTCGACGCATGGCGCATGGTCGATCATCTGCGACACACCGGCCGGCGCCACCTCGGAACAATGCGTGATGATGCAGAACGTCGTCGCCGAGGACCGTCCCGAGATGGGACTGTCGGTCGTCGTGCTGCGCACCGCTGACAACAAGGCGGAGATCCTGCGCGTGCTGGCGCCGCTCGGCGTGCTTTTGCCCAACGGGCTCGGCCTCAATGTCGACGGCAAGGATATCGGCCGCGCCTATTTCGTGCGCTGCTTCCAGGACGGCTGCTATGCCGAGGTCATTCTCGAAAAGCCGCTTCTCGACACGCTGAAGACCGGCACGTCGGCCACCTTCATCGTCTTCCAGACCCCGGAAGAAGGCATCGGCATCCCGGTCGACCTCAAGGGTTTTGCCGACGGCTTCGCCGCGCTCCCCTGACAGCCCGGCGACATCACCGACTTCATCAACCAGAAGTGACATCGGCGGGCTGCTGGCAAACCGCTTTTGTCTTCACAATGCGGCAGAACGATTGTCTCGGCGCACCTTCGCGCCTACATCGTGGCAAAGACCCATTCCTCCTGTGAACGGACGCGCCATGAACAGCCTGATCGGCCAATTCGACATTTCAGACGATCGAATCAAGCAGATCGTCGCTGAGACCATCAACGGCGCCGATGACGGCGAGCTGTTCCTCGAATACAGCGAGAGCGAAGCGCTGATGTTCGACAACGGCCGGCTGAAGACCGCCAACTTCAACACCGACCAAGGGTTTGGCCTGCGTGCGGTTGCCGGCGAAGCCAGCGGCTATGCCCATTCCAGTGACCTGTCCGAGGCCTCGCTGCTGCGCGCGGCCGATGCCGTTTCGACCGTCAAGGGCGGCTATTCCGGCACGCTTGCCGCGGCACCCGCCCGCACCAACCGCCATCTCTATGGCGAAGAGAACCCGATCCCCTCGCCTTCCTTCGAGGCCAAGGCAAAGCTCTTGCAGGAAATCGATGCCTGGCTGCGCGCCGAGGATCCGCGCGTGCGGCAGGTTTCGGCATCGCTCGCCGCATCCTGGCAGCATGTCGAGATCGTGCGCGCTGATGGCCAAATGGTGCGCGACATCCGCCCGCTGGTCCGCATCAACGTCTCCGTCGTGGTCGGCGATGGCGACCGCCAGGAGAGCGGCTCCTACGGCATGGGCGGCCGCAAGGCGTTTGGCGAATTCCTGGTCGAGGACAGCTGGAAGCACGCCGCCAAGGAGGCGCTCAGGCAAGCCCTGGTCAATCTCGAGGCCATACCGGCGCCGGCCGGCACTTTCGACATCGTCTTGTCCAGCGGCTGGCCGGGCGTCATGCTGCACGAGGCCGTCGGCCATGGGCTGGAAGGCGATTTCAACCGCAAGAAGACCTCGGCCTTCGCCGGCCTGCTGGGCCAGCAGGTCGCCGCCAAGGGGGTGACCGTCGTCGACGACGGCACGATGCCCGAGCGGCGCGGCTCGCTGACCGTCGACGACGAAGGCACGCCTTCGGCCCGCAATGTGCTGATCGAAGACGGCAAGCTGGTCGGCTATATGCAGGATCGCCAGAACGCCCGGCTGATGGGCATGAAGGCCACCGGCAACGGCCGTCGCGAAGGCTACGCACACCAGCCGATGCCGCGCATGACCAACACCTATATGACATCAGGCGACATGGAGCCGGACGAAATCATCGCCTCGGTCAAGAACGGCATCTATGCCGTCTCCTTCGGCGGCGGCCAGGTCGACATCACCTCTGGCAAATTCGTGTTCGGCTGCACCGAGGCCTACATGATCGAGAACGGCAAGGTGACGCAGCCGATCAAGGGCGCCATGCTGATCGGCAACGGGCCGGACGCCATGCACCGCGTGGCGATGATCGGCAACGACATGAAGCTTGACACCGGCATTGGCATGTGCGGCAAGGCCGGACAGGGCGTGCCCGTCGGCGTCGGCCAGCCGCATCTGCGCATGAACCAGATGACGGTGGGCGGTACGCGGGTCTGATGCGATGGCCACTGGAGAAAAATCCGTTGCCTCCAGTTCAACCGACGATCAGGTCACACGGCCTGCTCCGGTCTTTCCCCCAACGCGACCCGAGGATGTGTTCGGGTCGCTGCCCAACAGAGGCAAGTCGAAAACATTGAGAGAAATGGAAACGGGCGTGCTCGCGGAAGCACGGCGTCGCCAAACCAGCGAATGATCTACCGCCTCTTCTTCGGCTTCTCCAGCAGCGCCACTGCCTCGACATGCGGCGACCACAGGAACTGGTCGATCGGGGTGACGCTTTTCAAGGTGTAGCCACCGTCGAGCAGGATGCGCAAATCCCGCGCGAGCGTCACCGGATTGCAGGACACCGCCGCAACGTAGGGAACATCCGAGCGGGCGATCTGCTTCGACTGGTCCTCGGCGCCGGCGCGTGGCGGATCGAACACCAGACCGTCGAACGCATTCAACTCCTTGAACGTCAGCGGCCGGCGGAACAGGTCGCGGCGTTCGCCCGTCACCCGCTTCAGGCCAGTGGCGAAGCGTGATCCCCGGTCGAGCGCCGAAAGGGCTGCCGCATCACCCTCCACCGCATGGACTTCAGACTTCGCGGCCAGGCGCAGAGCAAAACTGCCGCAACCGGCGAAAAGATCCGCCACCTTCTTGGCACGCTTCAGATGCCCGCCGACGATATCGGCCATCGCCTGTTCGGCGGCCTCGGCTGCCTGCAGGAACGCGCCCGGGGGCAAGGCGACAGCGACGCTGCCGAACATGACGACCGGCTTCCTCGGCTCGATGATGATTTCGTCATCGATGGATAGCCTGGCAAAGTCCTGCGCCATGACGAAATTGGCCGCGATACGGCGCTGGTGCTCGCCGAGCTTGCCGGATTCGTGAACCGCGACATCGAGCCCCGAACCGGTCACGGTGACCGTCATGCGGAACGACTTGGTGGTGGCGCAGACCAATTCGGCGAGCGCCTTCAAGCGATCGAGCGCGGCAACGATCTCAGGCAGCGAGATCGGGCATTCCGATATGGCGATGATCTCTGGCGACAGATGGCGGTGGAAGCCGAGCAGCATGCCTGTATCGGTGCGCCGGGCGGCAAGCGCGACACGGCGGCGCGTCTGCGGCGCGCAGGCGACCAGTTCGCCGATCTCGCAATCGATGCCCTTGCCCTTCAAGGCGTGCACCACCTTTTCGCGTTTCCACTGGTGATAGGCTTCGGCTTCGAAATGCTGGAGCGCGCAACCGCCGCATTCGGTGAAATGGCGGCAGGCGGGATCGATGCGAAGCGGCGATGCTTCCAGCACCGCCATCAGCATGGCGCGGTCCCTTTCGCGCGCGGCGGTGACCGTTTCACCGGGCAGTGTGAAGGGAATGAACAGATCGCCTGTCTCGGTTTCGGCGATACCGTCGCCCTGAGCGCCAAGTTTCCTGATGCTGAAGCGCGTGCTCATCGATCCTTGATCCCACCGAGCAGGAATTCGCGATTGCCGTCGCCGCCTTCGATCGGCGACAAATGCAGCCCGAGCGAGCGCCAGCCGGGGACGGCATCCAGCCAATCCTGCAGCAGGCCGGCGACACGGGAGGCGTCGTAGGGGTCTTTCAACAGACCACCCTTGCCGATCGCATCACGGCCCGCCTCGAATTGCGGCTTGACCAGAAACATGGCCTTGGCGCCAGCCTTCGCCAGACCAAGCGCCGGCGGCAGCGCCAGTTTCAGCGAGATGAAGCTGACGTCGGACACGATGAAATCCGGAATACGCCCGCTGAGATCGGCGACGGCGAGGTCGCGGGCGTTCAGTCCTTCGATCACCGTCACACGCGGGTCGCCGCCGATATCAGGATGCATCTGGCCATGACCGACATCGATGGCGGTGACATGGGCCACGCCGCGCTCGAGCAACACCTGGGTGAAGCCGCCGGTCGAGGCGCCGATGTCGAGCGCTTCACAGCCGGCAGGGTCAAGGCCGAAATGATCGAGCCCACCGATCAGCTTGAGTGCCGCGCGCGACACATAGCCTTGCGCCGGATCATCGATGGTAACAAGGCATTGCGGCAAAACGCTCTGGCCGGGCTTGCGCGCTATGACGCCGTCAACGGTCACCGTGCCACGCTCGACCGCGTCGCGGGCACGTGAGCGGCTGGCAAACAGCCCGCGCCGGACGAGGAGGTCGTCGAGCCGCTGGCGTGCGCTGGCTGGCAGAGGGGAATTCATCGGCCTTCATGGCGAAAGCCGACGACGATGGCAAGAGCGCCGGCTGGAAGCATTTCGTCTCCCGTTCCCATCATCACGCCCAGCATCTTGGACCGCGACGATGGTGAGGCGTTCCGTCCCGCCGACCATCCTTATGAATATCCATGCGTTACGCCCGTTGAGACGGATGACCGCCGAAGCATGACGTCTCGCCGCTTGCCGGGAAATACCAGAAGCCTAGAAAGCCTCATGATTTCTTAACCAATTTTCATCGCATTTGCTTGAGGACTTCAATGTTATGACCGCGACGACCGGAAAACCCGGATGAAGAGGCGGCAACCTTGGAAATGGCCAACGATATCGTCTACAAGGTTCTTGACCGGATTTCCGGCGCCGGCCTGCTGGCGACCGGACTTCTGTTGCTGACTGCTTTGGTCAGCGCCCTGGTCGCCTATTGGCGCACCGTCGAGAAAAAGAGCTGGAAAGAGTTCTTCGAGTTCGCGGTCCCGCACGAGGTCATCACGCATCCTTCGGCGAAAGCCGACCTTTTGTTCTGGGTGACGCGGAAGGCGCTGATGCCATTCCTCATGCTGCCCGCCGGCGTCGTCTTCGTCAGCGCCGTCGGTTATGCGACGAACTGGTTGCTTTCCACGCTGCTGGCAATCCAGCCGCCCCTGATCGAAGGGCCGGCAGGGCCGGTGACGGTGACGATCTTCACCATCACCATGCTGCTTGCCTACGACATCTCGTATTATCTCTATCACGTCGCCCAGCACCGCTACCCGGTGCTCTGGGAACTGCACAAGGTCCACCATTCGGCCGAGGTGATGGTTGGCATCACCAAGGATCGCGTCCACCCGCTGGACGAATTGATGAACCGGGCCTGGGACGGTGTGATTCCCGGCATCTGCTTCGGCATCTGGTCGCTGGTGTCGCTGAACCTCGTCGAGCTGACGGTCTTCGGCGTCAACGTCTACATCATACGCAACATCCTGATGATGGATTTCGTCAGGCACACGCATTTCAAGATCTCGTTTGGACCGTTGAACAATCTGATCCTGTGCCCGCACTGGCATCAGTTGCACCACAGCACCGACCCGCGCCACTACGACAAGAACTTCGGGCTGCTCTTCTCGTTCTGGGATCGGCTCTTCGGAACTCTGTGCGTCCCGAGACCCGACGAGGACTTCAAGTTCGGTTTGATCGAACGCAACGTGCGCGACTACCAGTCGCTCGCAGGCCTTTATGTCCTGCCGCTGAAGCGGATGTGGCGGCAGATCGCCAGACATTTCCGCACCGACAAGCCCGAGCCACAGCAATCGCCGCAAGGGGGCAAGCCATGAACGGACCCGCTGTGTTCCGGATGCCGCGAACGCACCGGATCGAAATTGCAACCTCGCCAGCGCGGCTGGCAGAAATCGCACCCGCCTGGGCAGCGCTCTGGCAACGCGCCGGCGGCCTCGTTTTCCAGCATCCCGACTGGATCTCGGCCTGGTGGCACACCACACCGCATCAGGACCACCGCGGCCTCAGGATCGGCCTGGTCTGGAGCGGCGAGCGCCTCGAGGCCGTCATTGCGCTCGCGACCTTCTGGCGCTCGGGCATCCGTATGCTGGAGTGGGCGGCGAAGGATCACTGCGACTATGGCGATGTCCTGCTTGCTCCCGATGCCGAGCCACAGATCCTGCCGCAACTCTGGCAACATATCCTCGACGATGGCGGCTTCGATCTTGCCTACCTCAATCGTCTGTTGCCCGATGCCCGATTTCGGACCCTGCTCGGTCCCGCCGCCCCAGGCCAAGACAATATCTTGCAGCCAAGCCACCGCAGCGAGGTCAGCTATCGAGTTTCCGGCGCCGGGCAACGCGGCGCACAATGGTTTGAAAGCCAGTCGAAGAAAACCCGGCAAAACTATCGCCGTGGCTACAAATTCATGGAGGAAGGCGGCGCGCTGCGTTTCCGCCTGATGGATGCGCACGAAGCCCGCGAGCCGGTGCTGGAGCGCGTCGCGGCGCTGAAGCGGGTATGGCTTGCAAAACACGGCCGCGTTTCGGACCTCTTCGACGAAGGTTCCCCCGCGCTGGCGGCACTCATATCCGTTCTGGCCAAGCTTGGATTGCTGCGCATCTTCGTGCTCGAACGCGAAGACGAGATCATCGCCATCTCGATCAATTTCGAGCAGCATGGAACGATGATGGCTTTCGTCACCACCTATGATCCGGCCTTCGAACGGGCCTCGCCGGGCATGGTCTTGATGATGGACTACATCCAGTGGTCGTTTGACCGGGGCTTGACCACGATCGATTTTCTCTGCGGCGGCGAGGATTTCAAGCGCCGCTTTGCGACGCATTCGGTGACGTTGTCGTCAGTGGTGGGTGGACGAAACCTGCGCGGACGCCTAGCCGCCCTGGCAGACCGCGCCCGCCACACGGCGCAATCCTGGCGCCCCGACAAATCGGCGCAGCAAGCGGAGTTGGTGGCGGCAGAGTAGCATTGCCGACGCCTTCTTAGATCACCCGCACAGCGGCAAGCACGATGAAACGATCGGGCAATCCCGATCAAGGCTTGCTGCTCTCCAGCTCAGAATACGCTTCGCGGAACCGGACGCTCGACGGCTGGAGACAACCCATCCTCACGCCCTCCTGAAGCTTGCTCGCGTGCAGGCTCGATGGCAACCGCAGGCGCGGGAACAGGGGCCGGCAGAACCACCAATTGCGGTACCTGCTTGAATGAAAAGCCGCCGCGGATGTCGCCCATCTTGCCGGCGATGATGCCCATCGCCGCCTTTTCGAGGCTGCGATCATAGCGCGTTTCGGCTGTGGCCGGCGCGACGATGACGGCGCAAAGCGCTGCACCGCACAGAAGCGTTTTCATTGTTGTTGTCTCCCTGCCTGATCACGATCTAGCAGGGCGCATTGAAAAACGGCCAACAGACACGGTAAGCAAAGCGCCAAACGTCAGCGTAAACAACGCGTTAAGATCGTTGGCCGGCAAACCGATGCAAGTCATTGAGACTTTGATTCAGGCGCTCTGGGCGTGGACTGTGTGCCCGAGTGCCACGAACACGGTGCGCACGATGCCGGCAGCATCGAGCCCGGCATCGGCATACATCTTTTCCGGCTTGGCATGATCGGTGAACGCGTCGGGCAGCACCAGCGGACGCACCTTCAGGCCGCTTTCCAGCAGGCCCTCATGGGCAAGGAACTGCAGCACGTGGCTGGCGAAGCCGCCGACGGCGCCCTCCTCCACCGTCACCAGAACCTCATGCGAGCGGGCCAGCCGCCGGATCAGATCCTGGTCGAGCGGCTTGGCGAAACGGGCGTCGGCGACCGTGGTGGACAGCCCGGCAGCACCTAGCTCCTCCGCGGCGATCAGGCAATCCTGCAGCCGCGTGCCGAAGGACAGCAATGCAACCTTGGTGCCCTCCTTGACGATGCGGCCCTTGCCGATTTCGAGAACCGAGCCGCGCTCCGGCATGTCGACGCCGACGCCGTTGCCACGCGGATAGCGGAAGGCGATCGGGCCCTCATCATAGCTTGCCGCAGTGCGTACCATGTGACGCAGCTCCGCCTCGTCCGCGGCCGCCATCACCACGAAACCCGGCAGTGTCGCCAGGAAGGTGGTGTCGAAGGCGCCGCAATGGGTGGCGCCATCGGCGCCGACGAAGCCGGCCCGGTCGATGGGAAAGCGCACGGGCAATTTCTGGATGGCGACGTCGTGGACGACCTGGTCGTAAGCGCGCTGCAGGAAGGTGGAATAGATGGCCGCGAACGGCTTGTAGCCTTCGGTGGCAAGGCCCGCCGCGAAGGTCACCGCGTGCTGTTCGGCGATGCCGACATCGAAGGTGCGCGACGGGAACGCTTCACCGAACAGGTCGAGGCCGGTACCGCTCGGCATGGCTGCGGTGACGGCGACGATACGGTCGTCCTCGCGGCCCTCCTGGACCAGGCTTTCGGCGAACACCTTGGTGTAGGCCGGTGCGTTGGCCGGCGCCTTGGCCTGCGCGCCGGTGATGACGTCGAACTTGTTGACGCCGTGATATTTGTCGGCGGCGGCTTCGGCCGGCGCATAGCCCTTGCCCTTCTGGGTGACGACATGGATTAGCACCGGGCCTTCGCCATTGTCGCGGACATTTTTCAGGACCGGGATCAGATGCTCCAGATTGTGGCCGTCTATCGGGCCGATGTGATAGAAGCCGAGTTCCTCGAACAGCGTGCCGCCGGTGACGTAGCCGCGTGCATGCTCGACCGCCCTTGTGATCGCACGATCCGCGCGCTTGCCGAGATAGGACGTCAGTTTCTTGCCGAAATCGCGCAAGCCGATATAGGCCTTGCCGGAGGCCAGCCGCGCCAGATAGGCGCTCATCGCGCCGGTCGGCGGCGCGATCGACATGTCGTTGTCGTTGAGAATGACGATCAGCCGTGCATCGAGCGCGCCGGCATTGTTCATCGCCTCATAAGCCATGCCGGCAGACATGGCACCGTCGCCGATGACGGCAATGACGTTGTTGCGGCCGCCGGAGAGATCGCGGGCGGCGGCCATGCCGAGGCCGGCAGATATCGACGTCGAGGAGTGGGCGGCACCGAAGGGATCGTACTCGCTTTCGGCGCGGCGGGTGAAGCCGGACAGGCCGCCTTCCTGGCGCAGCGTGCGGATACGGTCGCGGCGGCCGGTCAGGATCTTGTGCGGATAGGCCTGGTGGCCGACATCCCAGATCAGCCGGTCGTCGGGGGTGTTGAAGACATAATGCAGCGCCACTGTCAGCTCGACCACGCCAAGCCCGGCGCCAAGATGACCACCGGTGCGGGACACGGCGTCGACCAGCTCGGCGCGAAGCTCGGACGCCAATTGCGGCAGTTCACTTTCGGCAAGCGTGCGCAGGTCGGCCGGGATGCGGACCTTGTCGAGAAGCGGCGTATGCGGCGTTGCGTTCACGGTGCTCGGGCCTTTCGGTTGATGGGCGAATAGGCCGCCGGCCGGCGAAAGTAAATGCGTGTCAGTGACGCGGATCAGGCCCTAGTCTTTTGTCTATGCATTTCGTTCTGCCACTTTTGGGTGACAGGGCATCAGCTTTCCGGCAGCGGAATAAACTCTTCCTCGTCTCCGGGAACGATGTCGAAGCGGCCCCTCTTCCATTCCTCTTTCGCCTGTTCGATGCGCTCCTTGGACGACGAGACGAAATTCCACCAGATGTAACGCTTCGAACCAAGAGAGGCGCCGCCGAACAGCATGAAATGCGCCCCGGTCTGCGACGACACGACGATCTCGTCACCGGGACGGAACACCAGCAGCCGTTCGGCTGGGAACACATCACCCGAAATCGACACCTCGCCCTCCAGCGTATAAATGGCGCGCTCTTCTGCATCGGCAGGGATTTTCACGCTGGCGCCGGGCGCCAGGCGCAGGTCGGCGTAGAGCGTCTCCGAGTCGGCCCTGACCGGAGACCGCAGTCCCTGGAAATCGCCGATGATGAGGCGCCCGTTGACGCCTTCGGCTTCGATCTCGGGAAGCCGAAGCGCTGCGGTATTCTCGAAAACCGGAGCCACCTCTTCCTTGTCGTCCGGCAGAGCCAGCCATGTCTGCAGGCCGGATACCGACATCGGCGCGCCACGCAGTTCCTCCGGCGTACGCTCCGAATGGACGATGCCGCGGCCGGCGGTCATCAAATTCACGTCGCCGGGCTGAATGACCATTTCGGTGCCGAGTGAATCGCGGTGCCGGATCTTGCCGTCGAACAGATAGGTGACCGTCGACAGGCCGATATGCGGATGCGGGCGGACGTCGAGCGCCTGGCCGGCGCGCAGGATCGCCGGCCCCATGCGGTCGAAGAAGATGAACGGCCCGACCAGCCGCCTCTTGGCGGTCGGCAGGGCACGGCGCACCTGAAAACCACCTATGTCCTTGGCGTTCGGGATGACCATCAATTCGATCTGATCGCTGGCGAAGGCATCGCCTGCCTCAGGGTCTTTCCCGGGGAAGAAGCTCATGGACTCTCCTTGTCGGTGGTCGAAGGCCGCTTGGCCGCATCAGGCAAAGCGGATGGCTGCCTTTGCCCGCAGCTTGGCCGCCACCTCTTCGCGATTACGCGGATGCTGATGGGTTTCCAGGGAATCGAGCAGTTCGCGCGCCGAGGCCGCGATGGCTTCGACGGCATGGTCGAAGGCGTGCTGATTCTGCTTCGAGGGTCGCGTCGTTCCGCTCAGCTTGCGGACGAACTGAAGGGCCGCGTCGCGCACCTCGTCATTGGTTGCCGGCGGATCAAAGTTGAACAGGGTCTTGATGTTTCTGCACATCGCTTCCGTATCTCCTCTTGTCCTTGAGCTGTTTCAATCGGGACGAGTTATATCCTCGATCATGATCATGTCCAAAAACCGGTGAGGCGAGGCCATCGTCGGACCGGGCCTCAATCCGCGTCGAGTGGCTCCGTTCCGACCGGCTTGCCGTCACGCGACAGCCTGATCTTCTCGACCTTGTCCTCGGCGGCCTTCAGCAGCCGGTCGCAATGCGCCTTCAGCGCCTCGCCACGTTCATAGATCCTGATCGACTGGTCGAGCGGCACATCGCCACGCTCCAGATCATCGACGATCTTCTCCAGCGCATCGAGTGCCTGCTCGAAGCTCATCGCCTTGACGTCTTCGTTGGTCTCATCGGCCATCATTCATCCTTTCATCAGTCGCCCGACATGGGCGGCGACCGAAAATGCCAATCCCTGCAGATCGTAGCCGCCCTCGAGCAGGCTGACGAGCCGGTTGCCGCTGTGGCGTGCCGCGCGCTGCATCAGCTGGCCGGTCGCCCAGTCGAAATCATCCTCGGTCAGATTGATCTCGGCCAGCGGATCGCGATGGTGCGCGTCGAACCCCGCCGAAATGATGATCAGATCGGGCGCGAAATTGTCGAGCGCGGGCAGGACGCGCGACAGGAAGGCATCGCGAAACACTTCGCTGCCGGTCTGCGGCGCCAGCGGTGCGTTGACGATGTTGCCGGCGCCCGTTTCGGTCTTCGCTCCGGTGCCGGGATAAAGCGGCATCTGGTGGGTCGAGCAATAGAGCACCGACGGATCGTCCCAGAAAATATCCTGCGTGCCATTGCCGTGATGCACGTCCCAGTCGACGACGGCAACGCGCTCGACACCGTGTTTCTTCTGCGCATAACGCGCCGCGATCGCCGCCGTGTTGAACAGGCAAAAGCCCATCGCCGTGGTCTTTTCGGCATGATGGCCGGGCGGCCGCGCGGCGACGAAGACGTTGTCGGCGCGGCCCGAAAAGACATCATCGACGGCGGCGTTGGCGGCGCCGATCGCGGTGATCGCCGCTTGCCAGCTCTTCGGGCTGGCAGTGGTGTCGGCATCGATGCGGGCAATCCCCTCGTCGGGGATGGCGGCGCGCACGCGGGCGACGAAATCGGCGGGATGCGCGTAGAGGATGGTGGCCTCGTCGCCTTCGGGCGCCTGGATACGATCGAGCCCGGCAAAGGCTTCGTCGTCGAGCACGCGCTCGATGGCGCGTAAGCGGTCGGGCCGCTCGGGATGTCCGGGCGGCGTGAGATGCTCGAGGAAGATCGGATGGGTGTAGAGACGGGTGGTCATCGTCCTAATCTAGTGACCCGGATCGACAAAGGCCATGCACGGGCGGCCGATGACTGGGGAAAATCGCGACTGCGTCCATTCGCGTCGCCGCAGGCATTGGCCCCGCGGGCGCTTCGGCGTAAGGTCCCTGGTACTGCCTGGTGCCCGCCGCAAGCGGGAGAATCGGGAACACGGTTGAATCCCGTGGCGTGCCCAACGCTGTGAGGGGGACCGCGCCGGTAAATGCCACTGTCGATGACGGGAAGGCACCGGACGCGGGTTGATCCCGAGCCAGAAGACCGGCCTGGCAGGCATTGTCATCCGCGTGGTCAGGCGGATGGCATCAGAGCGACGTGCGTCTACTTGGACGCACAAAGTACGCTCTGTCAGTTTTGAATCTGCAATCGCAGGGGGACAAGCGATGCCGGAACACATGACCGCTGCCATTGACGATGGATTTGACCAGGATGCGCGCGATGCGGTCTATCGCGCCATGTTCACGCGGCGCGACGTGCGCAGCCATTTCCTGCCCACCGCGATCGATGACGACGTGCTGGCACGGCTGCTGCTTGCCGCCCATCACGCGCCATCGGTCGGCTTCATGCAGCCATGGAATTTCATTGTCACTCGCGATGTCAAACGACGGGCGGAGGTGCGCGACCTGTTCCTGGCCGCGCGCGAGCAGGAACTGCCGGCGATCGAGGCGGAAAAACAGGCGCTCTATCGCAAGCTCAAGCTGGAAGGCATCTGCGAGAGCGCGCTCAACATCTGCATCACCTGCGACCGGCAGCGCTCGAAGGGTTCGCCGCTGGGACGCTGGCACAATCCGGAGATGGATCTCTACAGCACCGTCTGCGCGGTGCAGAATTTCTGGCTGGCCGCGCGTGCCGAGGGTGTTGGTGTCGGCTGGGTCAGCATCATCGAGGCTGAGGCGCTGAAGCGGCTGTTGGCCATTCCGGACCACGTAACGCCGATCGCCTATCTCTGCGTCGGCCGTGTTTCCGAGTTCGCTCCCAAACCGGACCTTGAAACGCATGGCTGGGGACGGCGGCTGCCGCTGCCGGAGCTGATCATGAGCGAGACCTTTTCCGGGCAAGGCGAGACACAGCTCAAATCCGCCGTGGCGCGCCTCAACACCGTTTCTGCCGCACCAGACACCACCCGCCCAGCCGATCAGGGTGTGGCGCCGGCCGTATCCCAGCGCGAACCGCCGAAGGAGGCGAGCGACTTGTCCTTGAGCTCCCTGAACTTCGACGACGCCTCGGCCAGCCGGGCGTCCCAGGCCGGATCCGGCACCTGGCCCGCGATGGTCTTGAAATAGACCTGCATCAAGCAGGCGATGGCGAAGGGTTCAATGAACGCCGCCTTGAATGCCCAGGCGAAGACGATGGCGAGCACAAAAGCCCAGCCGGCGAGCTGGCCAGGCATCAGGAACAGCATCGCACCAGCAGGCGCCAGCATGATCAGAAAGAGGATGAACGACATGCCCCACATGATGACCGCCAGCCAGACAGCGTTCTTGACCATGACCTTGCCGTTCTGGGCATAGAGCACTATGCCTTGGCGCGCCGTCTCGAAGGGCGAGGCTGAATTGATGCGGATGTTATAGCCGAGGATGATCTCGTCGACATAGGTCAGCGACAGGCGGATCACCGTGTTGATGAAGGAGACCAGGCCGCTCAGGCCCGGTATCGGCAGGAAGGCGGCGATACCGCCGAGCAGGCCGGTGATGGCACGGATGGCACCCTTGACGAGTTGGTCGACGACGAAAAGGATGTTGGCTTCGGCAAAACGCTGGGTGACGACATCCCTGGCGTAGGCGATCTGGTCCTGACCGCCGGGAATGTCGCGGCCGTCGATCAGATGAACCATGACGGCGATGTGGCCGGCCTTGACGATATAGAGGATGTATTCGCGGATCCAGTAGCCGCGATCGAGACGATGCCGAACCCGACCACGCCGCCCCCCAGGGCAAAGGACATGGGCCCGTCGGGATCGGTGGAGATATGGCCGACACCATAGCCGACCGAGGCACCGGTGCCGGTCGCCATGATGTAGGCCAACGTGATGCCGAAATAGACGATCATGCGAAAGACGATGAACGGCCAGGTCCGCATCATGATGGACACCGACCGGCCGATCTCGAAATCCCACATGTGCCCCGAATCTCCGCCTCAGAGATGGTGGAAGAGGATGGACTCAACCCGGCGATTGTCAATTGCCGGCCCCCGACGCCGAAGGGCGACGAATTCGGGGTAACGGGTTGGTTCGGAGCCCGCCAGCGCGTTGGCGCGTTGGCTGACGGAGCATCAAACGAAAACCCGCCTGTGCGGCGGGTCACTGGCGCAAATCAGCACCATAGACGAATATATACCTTAGCTGAGGGCATGGTGTCAAGAAAAAATTCCTATCGTGAACAGCTGCCGGCACGAAAGCTCCGTGAGAACTTCAATTCGACTGCGGATTCGGCTTCTTGAGCAGGCCTTCGAGCAGTTGCTTGAACGCCGTCACCACCTTCTTCGACGTCGCTTCGGGGTCGTTCGAATTGGCGATCCGTTGCGCCGCCTGGCTGCTCGCTCCGTTGATCAGTCGCGAGGCCGTTTCGGGGTCGAGGCTGGAGACAACGACCCCCTCCTCCTGCAGCGCGGTCAGATGGTCGGTCATTGAAGCGATGCACGCACTGGCATTCGGCCATTGCGCTGGATCCCCCAGCACGGCCGGGCCATCGCGGAACATGATGCGCTGGATTTCCGGCTCCAGCGCCATCTCGATATAGGTGGAGCACTCGTCGACGAAATGTTGCCAGCGGGTCGGTGCTCTCGACGCGACCTCATTGATGCGCGCCGCCATCTCGCCGTCAATCTGGGCTATGACCGCCTGCAGCAGCCCCTTCTTGTCGCCGAAATGATGATAGAGCGCGCCGCGCGTCAGCCCGGCCGAAGCGGTGAAATCATCCATCGAGGCTTCCGCATAGCCTGTTGTGCCGAAGGCATGACGGGCCGCCGCAATAAGCTTTGCGCGCGTCTCGGCGATCATCTCCTTGCGGGGTCTGTGCATGCCTCTGGCCCTATTCACATACGCAACGTATGCCAATTGACATACGCGACGTATGCTCTATCTAATAATCATACGCTCCGTATGTAATTGTCCAATCGTCCTTTGTCGAGGAACCAACAGATGCAAAATCCTTACGCGGAAATCTTTCGTGCCCCCGGCGCCAAGGGCTTTGCCGCCGCCGGCTTCATGGCGCGCCTGCCGATCGCCATGGCGCCCATCGGCATCGTGGCGATGCTGTCGCAGACGCGTGGCGAATACTGGCTGGCCGGAGCCGTCTCGGCGACATACGCGCTGGCCAACGCCTTCGTCGCGCCGCAGATATCGAGACTGGTGGACCGCCTGGGCCAGACACGAATCGTGGTGCCCACCACCATCATCGCGGTGCTGGCTTTCGCGATCCTGATAGCGGCGGCCAACCAGGACTGGCCGGTGTGGACGCTGTTCGTGTCGGCACTGCTGGCGGCCGCCATGCCCAGCATCCCGGCAATGGTGCGCGCACGCTGGACCGAGATTTTCCGGGGGCGGCCGCAGATGAACACCGCATTCGCCTTCGAGTCCGTGGCCGATGAACTGGTCTATATCGCCGGGGCATCGCTGTCGGTCGGCCTCAGTGCTGCTCTGTTCCCGGAAGCCGGTGTTCTGGTGAGCACATTATTTCTCGCATTCGGATCAGCGGCCTTCATCCTGCAACGCTCGACGGAGCCGCAAGTGCGGCCGGTGGACCATGGCTCAAGCGGCTCGGCGATCCGCCTGCGGCCGGTTCAGATCATCACGCTTGCCCTGATCTTCGTCGGCGCAACCTTCGCGACGACGGAAGTGACCACCGTGGCGATTACCAAGGAGCTTGGCCAGCCGGGCGCCGCCAGCCTTGTCATCGGCGTTTATGCGCTGGGATCGTTCGTGCTTGGCATCATCGTCGGCGCGCTCAGCCTGAAGGCGCCGCTGCAACGCCAGCTCGCCATCGCAGTCGCCCTCGTCGCGCTCGGCACGCTGTTGCCGCTCGCCGCCGACACCGTGCCGCTGCTGGCGCTGACCGTGTTCATCAGCGGTGTGGCGATCTCGCCGACCTTCATCACGGCCTTCGGCCTGATCGAGCGGCATGTGCCGGAAGCGATGCTGACCGAAGGCATCACCTGGGTCATGACCGGCATCGGCATCGGCATGGCGCTGGGCTCTTTTGCCGCCGGCGCGGTGGTGGATGCGTTCGGTTCACAGAACGGGTTCTGGGTGTCGGTTGCTTCAGGCACCATCGCCCTGGCCACGGTGCTGCTTGGCCAGCGCAGCCTTGCCACGACTGAGTGCGAGATGGACGGATGTGAAGCGGCCGCGATTGCCGCGGAATAATCAGATAGCGCCCGGTTTCGAGCCGGGCGCTAGCTGCCTAGAGGATCTCGGTCTTGGCGATGTGGATGCCAAAACCTTCGAGGCCGACATAGTGGCGTTCGCGCGAGGCGATCAGGTTGATCGAGGAGATGCCGAGATCCTTGAGGATCTGCGCGCCGAGCCCGATCTCGCGCCACTCGTTTTCGCGGCGGCGAGCCTCTTCGTGATCCTCGCGGTCGCCGCTTGCCGGTCGTTTGCGCTCCTGATGCGCAACACCCACGGAACCTTCTCTGAGATAGACGATGACGCCGCGCCTGCGCTCGCCCATTGCCTTCATGATGGCGTCGAGCCGGTGGCTGGTGCCGAAGACATCGGTCACCACATCCTCGGAATGCAGACGCACCGGGACCTCCTCGCCGTCGCGGATGTCGCCGAAGACTATCGCGACGTGATGCATGGAGTCCCACGGCAGCGTGTAGGTGAAGACCTGTGCCTTGCCGCCGAGCGTGTCGATTTCCGAGCACGCGACGCGTTCGACCAGAGTTTCCTTGCGCTGCCGGTAGGCGATGAGGTCGGCGACCGAAACCTGCTTCAGCCCATGCTCCTCGGCGAAGGCCTGCACCTGCGGGCCGCGCTTGACGGTGCCGTCATCATTGACCAGCTCGGAAATGACGCCGACCGGCGGCAGGCCGGCGAGCTTGCACAGGTCGACGGCGGCTTCGGTATGGCCGGAGCGCATCAGCACGCCGCCTTCGCGCGCAATCAAAGGGAAGATGTGGCCGGGCCGGACGAAATCCGAGCCGCCGACATTGCCGTTGGCAAGATTGCGAACGGTCAAAGTGCGATCTTCGGCCGAGATGCCCGTGGTGGTGCCATGCTTGAAATCGACGCTGACGGTGAAAGCCGTGGTGTGGGCGGAATCGTTGTCGGCGACCATCGGCGCAAGGTTAAGCCGCTTGGCTTCTTCGCGCGGCATCGGCGTGCAGACGATGCCGGACGTGTGGCGAACGATGAACGCCATTTTTTCGGGCGTGCAGTGGACGGCGGCGACGATCAGGTCGCCCTCGTTCTCGCGCCCGTCATCATCCATGACGACGACGATCTCGCCGCGTTCGAAAGCACGCAGGGCTTCGACGATTTTTTTCTGGTCGTAAGGCATGGGTACTCGCTTCGCTCGCAGGGGAATAAGGGAGTAGGGCAGTACGGGAGTAGGGAAAAGCAAAAAGATTTGGCCGGCCGGGCTAAGAGCGCAACATATTCCCCTATTCCCCTATTCCCCTATTCCCTTCCCGTCTGTCCCCGATGCCGCAGATAATGATCGGCGATAGCACAGGCAACCATTGCTTCGCCGATCGGCACGGCGCGGATGCCGACGCATGGATCGTGGCGGCCCTTGGTCATGATCTCGACGTCCTTGCCGTCCTTGTCGATCGACTTTCGCGGCGTCAGGATCGACGAGGTCGGCTTGACGGCGAAACGGGCGACGATCGCCTGGCCGGTCGAGATGCCGCCAAGGATGCCGCCGGCATTGTTGGACAGGAACACCGGCTTGCCGTCGTTGCCGATGCGCATCTCGTCGGCATTCTGTTCACCGGTGATGCGGGCGGCCTCGAAGCCGTTGCCGATCTCGACGCCCTTGACCGCGTTGATCGACATCAGGCCGGAGGCGATGTCCTGGTCGAGCTTGGCATAGATCGGCGCGCCAAGGCCGGCTGGAACGCCGTCGGCGACGATTTCGATCACCGCCCCGACCGAGGAGCCCGCCTTGCGGATGCCGTCGAGATATCTAGTGAAGACCGGAACGGAAGCCGGATCGGGGGTGAAGAACGGATTTTCGGCATCGCCGATGAAATTCCAGTTCCAGTTGGCGCGATCGATGGATTTTTCGCCCATCGACACCAGCGCGCCGCGCACCACCACGCCGGGCACCACCTTGCGCGCCAAGGCACCGGCCGCCACCCTGGCTGCCGTCTCGCGGGCCGAGGAGCGGCCGCCGCCGCGATAATCGCGCACGCCGTATTTGACGTCATAGGTGTAGTCGGCATGGCCGGGCCGGTATTGGCGGGCGATCTCGCCATAGTCCTTCGAGCGCTGGTCGACATTCTCGATCAGCATCGACACCGGCGTGCCGGTGGTGATCATCGTCTCGCCGTCCTCGTCGAAGATGAAGCCGGACAGGATCTTGACCTCGTCTGGTTCGCGACGCTGCGTCACGAAACGTGATTGCCCCGGCCGGCGCTTGTCGAGTTCGGCCTGGATGTCGGCTCGAGTGAAGCGGATGCCGGGCGGACAGCCGTCGACCACGCAGCCGAGGGCGGCGCCATGGCTTTCACCCCAGGTGGTGACGCGAAAAAGGTGGCCGAACGTGTTGTGAGACATGGAGAGTGCCCTGCCCGGCAGCGGAGCCGGCTGAAGCCTGTCTTCTATTGGCGTTTTTCGCAGTGGTCAAACTGTCATCCCAGCCGTTTAAGTTTTGACACATTCGGCTGTTTTCTGCTTTCTTCCATCCGCCGTTGAGTATCCGCCGCCACCGTGCCGGTGCAATGATAAGAGGAACGATTATGCGTACCCTGATTGGCGCCATTGCCGCCACGCTGCTGCTTTCCACCGCCGCTTTCGCCGGCCAGACCGAAGGCCTGATCAAGAAGATCGACAAGGACACGGCGACGCTGACGCTGGATGACGGCAAGTCCTACAAGCTGAACGCCGAGACCGATCTCGACGCGCTGAAGCCGGGCATGGACATCGTCATCGCCTACGATGTAACCAATGGTGAAAACATCGTCACCGACATGGAACTGCCGGACAGCTCTGCCAACTAGAGCTTCCAGTAAAAATCGGGCGGTGGCTCGCCCTCAGAGGTGGGCTTACAGCCATTCCAGGCTCTTGCCTTCAAGCTTGAGCAGACGATCCTGCGGTATCTCCAGGTTCGCCGCCTCGGCCTCGGCAATGCCCAGCACAAAGCGAAACAGGGTCCGCATGACGCCGCCATGAGTCACGCAGATCGACTGGCGGTCGATCGCGTCGAAGCATGGCCTCACCCGTTCGAGCAGCATCTGATAGCTCTCGGCGCCTTCGCCGGGGGGCTGAAAGTTCCACTTGTCCAGAGCCCGCGTCATGCTCGCTCCGGGATACCGTGTCTCGAGTTCGGGAAAGGTAAATCCCTGCCAGTCGCCGAAATTGACCTCGACGAGGCGCGGATCGGTTCGATAGGCACCCGGATCGAGCTTCATCGCAGCGCGAATACGCTGCATCGTTTCGCGCGTCCGTTTCATCGGACTGGCGAGGAAATCGAATTCCCAGGGA
Organism: Mesorhizobium sp. M1066; assembly: GCF_040318635.1. Lineage (NCBI taxonomy): Bacteria > Pseudomonadati > Pseudomonadota > Alphaproteobacteria > Hyphomicrobiales > Phyllobacteriaceae > Mesorhizobium > Mesorhizobium sp. M1066. The sequence goes on along the minus strand of NZ_JAMYMR010000007.1, from coordinate 163,240 downwards.
TTTGGGACCAACGCGGCTAGCCGAAGCCCGTTTCCGGTCGCCTGCTCGCGGCCAAGAGCGTTGAGATCGGTGTCGGCCTGCCCCTGAAGCCGCATTTCGGCGTTCCACGCGGTCTGGCCGTGGCGCGCGATATAAACCAGCGGGTACATCAGGTCTTCCGGTGCGGGATCGGGACGGACGACGGTTGGCCGGGTGTTAGTCCTTGACCGTCGAAATATCAGGCGCGTCGACCGCCTTCATGCCGACGACGTGGTAGCCCGAATCGACGTGATGCACTTCACCGGTGACGCCGCGCGACAGGTCGGACAGGAAATAGACGCCGGAATCGCCGACTTCCTCCTGCGTCACCGTCTGCTTCAGCGGCGAATTGTACTCGTTCCACTTCAGGATGTAGCGGAAATCGCCGATGCCGGAGGCCGCAAGCGTCTTGATCGGGCCGGCCGAAATGGCGTTGACGCGGATCTTCTTGGCGCCGAGGTCGACCGCCAGGTAGCGCACGCTGGCCTCGAGCGCCGCCTTGGCGACACCCATGACGTTGTAGTGCGGCATGACCTTTTCGGCACCGTAGTAGGTCAGCGTCAGCAACGAGCCGCCATTGGTCATCAGCGCCTCGGCGCGCTTGGCAATGGTGGTGAAGGAATAGACCGAAATGTCCATGGTGCGCAGGAAATTGTCGCGCGTCGTCTCGACATAACGGCCGGTCAGCTCGTCCTTGTCGGAGAAGGCGATGGCATGGACGAGGAAATCAAGCTTGCCCCAATGTTTGGCGACATTGGCGAAAACCTCGTCCAGGCTCGCCGGATCGGTGACGTCGCAATGGCCGGCGACAAAGGCACCCAGTTCCGCCGCCAGTGGCTCGACGCGCTTCTTGAACGCCTCGCCCTGATAGGTCAGCGCGATCTCGGCGCCATGGTCGACGCACGACTTGGCGATGCCATAGGCGATCGACCTGTTGTTGGCGACGCCAAGAATGAGGCCGCGCTTGCCGGCCATTAGGCCCTGTCCACCCGCCATGTGAGCGCTCTCCGCAAGATTTCAGCTTTGTGGGTTGCCCTATCGCACAGGCACAGAGCCCCTTCAAGCGCTCAAAACGGACAGTTCAGGGGACAAAAGCCGCCGATCAGCCTTTTTGGCTGCGCAACAGCGCTTCGAGCGCGCTATCACCGCCTTCCGGCAGCATGATGCGCACGTGAGCGTAGAGATCGCCGTGACCGCCGGCCTTTTCCGGCAGGCCCCTGCCCTTCAGCCGCAGGACCTTGTCGGAGCTCGACCAGGCAGGAATGTTGACCGCAAGCCTGCCGGTCGGCGTCTCGACCGGCACCTTGGCGCCGAGCACCGCATCCGCCAGCGCCACCGGCAGATCGGCGTGCAGGTCGCGGCCCTCGATGCGGTAGCGTGGATGGCGGCGCAGATGGATCTTGACCAGCGCGTCGCCCGGCTGGCCCGGCCCCTGCTCGCCTTGGCCCTTGAGGCGGATGGTCTGGCCATCCTCGACATAGGCCGGCAGCTTGACCGCCACCTTGCGGCCGTCGGGGAACATCGCCGTGACCTTTTCGGCGGTCGCCGCTTCCTCGATGGTGACATCGAGCGTGACGTTCAGATCGGCTGCTGTCGCCTGCTGGCGGCGATCGCCCGTTCCGGGACCGCGCGCACCCGAAAAAGTGTCGCCAAAAATCTGGCTGAAGATGTCGCTGTTGCCGTCGAACGGATCGCCACCGGGTCGGCCGGAGCGGAATTCGAACCGCGAACCGCCCGGACCTTGCTGCCGGCGGAACCCGCCGAAGGGATCGCCGCCACCGGCAGCGCCCTCAAAGCCCTGGAATCTCGGCTTGCCGTCGGCATCGATCTCGCCGCGATCGAAAGCGGCGCGATTTTTTTCGTCGCCGACGATCTCGTAGGCCTGGTTGGCCGCGGCAAAACGGTCCTTCGCCTTGGGATCATTCGGATTCTGGTCCGGATGATGCTTCTTGGCGAGTTTCCGATACGCCGATTTTATGTCCTTGGCCGATGCGTTCCTGGCAACGCCCAGCACCTCATAGGGGTCGCGCATGCTTACTGCCCTGGAGAAGAGTTGAGTCTCTGGTTGCCTCCTATATGCGCTCGCATAGGAAGAAATTCCAGTGCTGGAGCCGCATATCAGACGCGGAAAATCAGAGCCGGCCCGATCGACATGCGGATCAGGCTCAGAGTGCCTTGAAGTCCTGCATGCGCCAGCCGCCGGCGCTGGCCAGGCACAGTTCGCCTTCGAACATGGCAACGCCGTCAAAGCTTTCGCGCGAGGCCTTGAAGCGGCGGCAGGTCTGGCCGTTGTCCTTCAATTCCGCCAGATCGGTGATGGTACCGCGCGAGCCGGTGCCGGCATTGGCCCATGGGACGGCCTGCCCGCCGAGTTGCTCGATGTCGGCCGAGGAGACTGCATTGCCGATCGTCGTCTGGTCGGAGTCGCGATCCAAATTGGCCGGCGCGGCCGAGGCCGACGTGCTGCTGGTCAGAATCGAACGGTCGACTTCGGCTTTTTCCAGGCTGAAGCCGCCGGCGCCACACGCGGCAAGCGGCAAGGCGACCGCCACGATCGCGGCTTTCGCGCTGGCCGAAGCGATAACGCTCCATTGCCTGCTGTCAAAAGCTTGCGCGATACGCGACAATCGGCAGCCTCCCCCTTGCTTCGTAAAGAATCTTGGTTTTGTAAGAATCTTGGCTTTGTGACAATTTGAGAAAAACTATGAGTGACACTGAGTTAACAAGCGGTGACTTTACCGAGGCTGCCGAGCCGTTTCGCCTCTTTGCCGCATGGCTGGACGACGCCACGAAAAGCGAGCCGAACGACCCCAACGGCGTGGCTCTGGCGACCGTCGATGCCGACGGCATGCCGGATGTGCGTATGGTGTTGCTCAAGGGGTTCGATGAAGGCGGGTTTGTCTTCTACACGAATTTCGAGAGCGCCAAGGGCCAGGAGATTCTTGGCAGCATGAAGGCGGCGATGTGTTTCCATTGGAAGTCGCTGCGCCGCCAGGTGCGCATTCGCGGACCGGTGGAGATCGTCAGCGACGCCGAAGCCGACGCCTATTACGCGACGCGGCCACGCGGCAGCCGCATCGGCGCCTGGGCCTCGAAACAGTCGCGACCGCTGGAAAGCCGCTTTGCGCTGGAAAAGGCGGTGGCAGAATACACGGCACGCTATCCGATCGGCGAGATCCCCCGGCCAAAGCACTGGTCCGGCTTCCGAATCGTGCCGAGCACCATCGAGTTCTGGCACGACAGGCCGTTCCGCCTGCACGACCGGCTCGTTTTTACGCGCAGTGCGAAGGACGGCTGGGACAAGACACGGCTTTATCCCTGAGGCTCAGGCCTTCTTTCTCGTCATGAACGCGGTGAGCGCGGCGCGGGCCTCATCCGATTTCAGGCGCTCGCGAAAATGCTCGCTTTCCTCGCCGATGCGGGCGAGGAGATCATCGCGCGAGCCGCGCATCAGGTCGCGCGCGATCTTCAGCGCCTGCGGCGGCTTGGCCGCGATCTGCCCGGCCGCCGCCAGCACCGAGGCCTCCAGCGCTGCTTCCTCGACCACCTCGTAGATCAGGCCGGCGGCCTTCGCCCGTTCAGCCGAAAAGCCTTCGCCGAGGCCGAGCAGCGCGAAGGCACCCTGCTGCCCGAGGATGCGCGGTGCCAGCAGGCTCGATCCCGCCTCAGGCACCAGGCCAAGGTCGACGAAAGGCGTCCTGAACACGGTGCGTGGCGTGGCGAAGGTCAGGTCGCAATGCAAATTGAGCGTGGTGCCGATGCCGACCGCGATGCCGTCGACGCCGGAGACCATGGGCTTCTCGACCTTGGCCAGCGCCATCAGGAAATCCCAGACTTCTGTGCCGCCGTCGCCGCCGGTGGCGACGACCATGAAATCGGCAAGGTCGTTGCCGGAGGAGAAAGCGCCGGGCACGCCGAGGAAGACATGGACGCGGATCGCGGGATCGGCGTCGCCTTCAGCCAGGGTTTTTGACATTTTCGCATACATGGCGCGCGTCAAGGCGTTCTTCTTGTCGGGCCGGTTCATGCGGATGATCTGGATGGCGCCCTGGCGCTCGACGAGGATGTGGTCTGTCACGGCTTTTTCCTTGTGAAACGTCAGGCGGAGACGAGCGTCTTGCCGGCAGCGGCGAGGCTTTCGGCGCCATCGATGACGCGCGCCCTCAAGGCGCTGACCTCGCCGAGCAGGTTTTCGGCAAAGAAACGGCAAAGCGCCATGCGGTTGTGATCGGCAAGAGCACCGCGCGCCAGATAGGCGCCGCCGGCGGCAAGTGAGATCAGCCTGAGATAGGGCGTGGCGCCTGCCAGCGCCTCTTCCGACCGGCCATCGGCCGTCAGTTTTTGCAGGAAGCGGGTCGCTTCGCTGAGATCGCCAAGTGCCGCGTCGAGGGCGTCGGCGGTGCGGCCGAAACCCTGCAGGTTCGACGTCCGCACCGCTCCGGCCACATCAGCCAGTTCGGCGATGTAACCATGCACATGGCCGCCACCGCCGAGCGGCAGCTTGCGCATCACCAGATCGATCGCCTGGATACCGTTGGTGCCCTCGTAGATCGGCGCGATGCGCGCGTCACGATAGAAGGCGGCCGCTCCCGTCTCCTCGATGAAGCCCATGCCGCCATGAACCTGGAGGCCGAGCGAGGCAACCTCGACGCCGATATCGGTCGAGAACGCCTTGGCCAGCGGCGTCAGCAGATTGGCGCGGTCGCGCCAGTGTGCCGCCTCGTCACCGGCGGAAACACGGGCCATGTCGATGGCGTGGGCACAGGAATAGCTGATGGCGCGTGCGGTTTGGGTCAGCGCCTTCATGGTCAGCAGGTTACGCTGGACATCGGGGTGATGGACGATAGGCGCCATACCCGTGCCAGTGTAGCTCGCGGCCTTGCCCTGCCGGCGCTCATTGGCATAGGCGATCGCCTTCTGCGTTGCGGCTTCCGCGACCGCTACCCCCTGCATGCCGACACAAAGCCGCGCATTGTTCATCATGGTGAACATGCAGGCTAGCCCCTTGTTCTCCTCGCCGATCAGCCAGCCGACGGCGCCGGGTTCGGCACCTTCGAAGCCGTCGCCATAGATCATGGTGCAGGTCGGTGAGGCATGGATGCCGAGTTTATGCTCAAGTCCGGAACAGAAGACGTCGTTGCGCGCGCCAAGCGCGCCATCGTCGCCGACCAGGAATTTCGGCACCAGGAACAACGATATGCCGCGCGTGCCGGCCGGCGCGTCGGGCAGCCGCGCCAGCACCAGATGGATGATGTTGTCGGTGAAATCGTGCTCGCCATAGGTGATGAAGATTTTTTGGCCGAAGATGCGGTAGCTGCCGTCACCCGCCGGCTCGGCGCGGGCGCGCAAGGCGGCGAGGTCCGAACCGGCTTGCGGCTCGGTCAGGTTCATCGTGCCCATCCAGTCGCCGGAGACGAGCTTTTCGAGATATTTGGCCTTGAGGTCGTCGGAGGCGTGTTTGTCGAGCGCCTCGACCGCGCCCATGGTCAGCGTCGGGCCGATGCCGAAGGCCATGGCGGCGGAGTTCCACATTTCGAGCGCGGCCACGCCGAGCATGGTCGGCAGCGCCTGGCCGCCATATTCCGCAGGCCCGGAGAGCGCGTTCCAGCCGCCATCGATCCAGCGGCGATAGAGTTCCTTCCAGCCGGGCGGCGTGGTGACGGCGGCGCCCTTCAGCACCGCACCCTGCCGATCGCCGATCGTGTAGAGCGGTGCGACCTCTTCGGTGGCGAAACGGCCGGCCTCACCCAGAACGGCATCGACCAGATCCTCGCCGAGATCGCCGAAGGTGCCGGCATCGAGCGCCGATTTCATGCCGGCCACGTGCTTGAGCGTGAAGGCGATATCCTCGACCGGTGCCCTATACATGCCGCTCACTCCTCCTGATGCATCGGCCCGCCCAACCCTAGAGCCGGTGCCGCTGCAAAACCATCCGCCGTATCAGCGGTCCCCCATCTTCTTTTTACGTAAACGTCAAATTTTGTCACGCGGATTTTGCAATCGCGGCGGCGCGTATTAAGTTCAACCCACGCCGGATCAAGACGACCGGCGATGGAATCAGAACCAGCCAACCGGAACCGCCCATGCTTGCCAGACCCGACGCTTACCGCTGCATCGAATGCGGCCTGCCCTATCGAGCGGAGGGGTTCTGCTACCATGGGGGCAGACTGGACCACGGTGCCGCCTACTGGTCGGATCGCGGCATATTGTGCTCGCCGCAATGCTCGCTCGCCCACCACCGCAAACGCGCCGCCGAAGGCACGTTGCGGCAAGAGCCGGCGCCGGACCCGTTTGAATTCTAGCAGCTGATGCGTCGCCAGCTTTTCTGAGGCCAGCCCCCCGAAAGCACTTCCTTAACCATAGCCGTTCAGGATTTGTCTTTGATCAACGGGGATTCCCTGTTTTGAAAAGGACGGCGCGCCTATTTCGCCGCTTGAAGAGTGTCGTACCGACGCCCTTCAAGCCTCTGTTTCCTGCGCATGTCGTTGCCCCAAAACCGCTGCACACTTTTGGCCGGCATGCGCTGGCGCTCCTCGCTCTTGCGGCGACGATGGCGCTTTCGACGGCGGCAACGGCCTCGGATTTTTCCGAGCCGTGGAAGAACGCCGACCGCGCTCTGGTCGTCGATGCCTACGAATACAATTCCATCGACTGGGCCCAGCTCGCCACCGACAAGCGGATCGTCGGCTTCATCAACAAGGCCTCCGACGGCATGCCGCCGCCCTATTTCTGCCTGGGCAACGACATTGAGGTGAAGCTTTGCAAGGCGCTGTGGAAACGTCATGCGGTGACGCGCGAACTGTTCCAGACGCGCCGGGTGGTGGCCAAGGCACTTGGCCTGAAATGGGGCGCCTATCACCTTGCCCGCCCCGGCAATCCGGTCGAGCAGGCCAATAATTTCCTCGATTTCGCCGAACCAGCGCCGGACGATCTCATGGCCCTCGACATCGAGGGCAATGATCCTTCGCAATGGATGTCGCTGGACGATGCCGAGGAGTTCGTCCGCCAGGTGCATCGGCGCATCGGCCGTTTCCCGGTGCTGTACACCAACGGCAAGACAGCCCAGTACATTGCCGACAACAGCTACAGATACCGGCTCCTGTCGCGGCTGCCGCTCTGGTATGCGCGTTACAAGTCCGACATCGACGTGCATTTTCCGATGGGCAACTGGCAAGGCTACGCGCTGTGGCAGTTTTCCGCGCAAGCCAATTGCGGCCGATTCCGCTGCCCCTACAGGGTTGCCGGCACGCCCAACGACATCGACGTCAACGTCGCGCCGACGGACGCCGCCACGCTGCGCGCGCAATGGCCGTTCGGTGGGCTTATCGACGTGCCGCCGGACTATCTGGCCTCGATACCGCTACCGGTCTCACGCGAGGCCGGCCTTGCCGGCAATGTCACCATCACCTATGCGTCTGTGGCCGCGCCGCCGACTTTCGAGGACATGGTTGCAGCGTTGGGCACACGCTGGTCCCGTTTCCGCGACGGCTTCCGCATGCCAGTCGTGAAGACGGTGCCGCGACGGCCAGGCTTCGGCATTGTCCAATATGTCGCCTGGAAGCGGACCGAACGGCGTTCGCCCGCACAACTCGACGCTGCCTTTGCCTTGTCCGATCCGCTCAGCACCGCTTCCACCGAACTCGATCGCGGCCAGCGGTGAGCCAACGCGGAACTTCAGGTTCCCTGTTCGCGCGCCACGGCCTGCCAGCCGATATCGCGGCGGCAGAACCCGTCCGGCCAATCGATGCGGTCAAGCGCGGCATAGGCTCGTTTCTGTGCCTCGCCGACCGTGGCGCCTGATGCCGTCACGTTGAGGACGCGGCCGCCATTGGCGACCAGCGCGCCGCCATTGATGGCGGTGCCGGCGTGGAATATCTGGACGCCATCGCTCGACGCCTGCTCGACGCCACGGATCACGGAGCCTTTTTCCGGCGTGCCGGGATAGCCTCTCGCCGCCATCACCACGGTCAGTGCCGCCTCGTCGCGCCAGCGCACGGACATATGCGCCAACTGGCCGTCGGTCGCCGCGTTGAGCAGGACCAGCAGATCGTCCTTCAGCCGCATCATCAGCACCTGGCATTCCGGGTCGCCGAAACGGGTGTTGTATTCGATCAGCCTCGGTCCCTTGTCGGTGATCATCAGCCCGGCAAACAGCACGCCGGAGAACGGCGCCCCCAGTTCGGCCATGCCGCGCATGGTCGGCTCGATGATCTCGCGCATAGTGCGCTCGACCAGTTCCGGCGTCACCACCGGTGCCGGCGAATAGGCGCCCATGCCGCCGGTGTTCGGACCGGTGTCGCCGTCGCCGACGCGCTTGTGGTCCTGCGCGGTGCCGAAGGGCAGCGCGGTGGTGCCGTCACACAGGCAGAAGAAGCTCGCCTCCTCGCCGGTCATGAACTCCTCGACCACTACTTCCGCGCCGGCGGCGCCGAAGGAACCATCGAAGCAGGCATCGAGTGCTGCCTGTGCTTCACTGAGCGTCATGGCGACGGTGACGCCCTTGCCGGCAGCGAGCCCGTCGGCCTTGATGACGATCGGCGCTCCGGTCTTTTCGACATAGGCCTTGGCCGAGGCCAGATCACTGAAACGGCCATAGGCGGCGGTCGGGATGTCGTAGCGGGCACAGAGGTCCTTGGTGAACCCCTTCGAGCCTTCCAGCTGTGCGGCAGCTTTGGAGGGACCGAAGACGCGGATATTTTCGGCGCGCAGATCGTCGGCAATGCCGGCGACCAGCGGCCCCTCCGGACCGACCACCACGAGGTCGATTTTTTTCTCCCGGCAGAACGCGGCCACGGCGGCGTGGTCAGCTAAATCCAGCTTCACCAACTCAGCCTCGCTGCCGATGCCCGGGTTGCCGGGAGCCGCATAGAGCTTTGTCAGCAGCGGTGATGCGGCAATCTTCCAGGCGAGCGCATGTTCGCGGCCGCCGGAGCCCAGAAGAAGAACGTTCATGGCCACCTCTTGATGCCGAAATTCTGCTCTGGCGGCCATCTGATGGCGTTTTCTGCGCTTCCGTTGCTCACGGACCAAATGTCCGCTCCGCTACGGTTCTCGAAACCACCACCATATGACTCGCCAGCGCGAATTTCGAAACAGTCTCTTGGAGCACCCGCTATTGCTCTCCGGGCGACGGGTCAAGGCATCAGGGTGTTTTGATCGGAATTGCGCACGGGAACGTTACCCCAGCCAGAATATGGGCGTCGAATACCGGGGCTCATATTCTGGCTGCCGCTCAGCCCTGGTAGACCACCGGAAACCAGTCCTCGCGCAGCCTCTCGCCCGGCTGCATGCCGTGGCCATGATAGGGCGGCGAGGTGCGGCCCGGCCGCTCGACATAGCGCGCATCGTCACCGACCCAGCGCAGCGACAGCGCCCGGCGCCGCGCCGCGGTCATATTGCCACGCGCGCCGTGCGCGGTCCTGAAGTCGAACAGGATGGCGTCGCCCGGCTCCATTTCCCATTCGAGCACCTTCATCGACGGATCCTTGTCGGGATCGGGCACCGGCAGATAGTCGCCCTCGCCGGCATAGAAATTGCTGTCGTCGAGCCAGCGCACCGGCAGGATCATCTTGTCCCATTTGTGCGAGCCGGCGATCAGGCGCAGCGTCGCTTCCTTCACCGGGTCGATGGGTATCCAGAAGCTCACCGTCTGCCGGCCATCGACGAAGTAGTAGGGAATGTCCTGATGCCAGGGCGTCGGCTTCTGCGTGCCGGGTTCCTTGACCAGCACATGATCGTGGAAGAACTGTGCGGTGCGCGACTGCATCACCGCCGCCGCCAGTTTGGCGGCGGGTGAGTCCCGCACCAGGCTGACGAATTCGGGGATGCGTTCCCAATTGCAGTAGTCGTCGAAGAAACTGCCGCGGCCGTTGGCGATGTCGGATGCGGTGGCGCTGCGGTTCTGCATGTTGCGTTCGATGCCGGCGGCAATCGTGTCGACCCAGCCCTTGAAGGCGCCGCGGATGCAGACCGCGCCGTCACGCTGATAGTCGGCGATTGTCTTTGCATCGATTGTCTGGGTGTCGATCGCCTGGGTGTCGGTTGCGGAAACCATGTCGTTCTCCTCTTGGAAGAACCGACTATCGCAACCTGCCCTCATTCAGTAAAATAATAACTTTCCATTTTATACATAGGACAAACCTATGAATGTAACCCTGACCCAATTGCGTTATCTTGTTGCCGTGGCGCGTCACGGCAGCGTCACCGGCGCGGCAAAGATGCTGAACGTCTCTCAGCCGTCGATTTCGGTGGCGATCGACGCGGTCGAAAAGAATTTTGGCCAGAAGCTGTTCGTCCGCCAGCGCGGAAGCGGCGTGTCGCCAACATCGTTCGGCCGCGCCGTCGTGGCCAAGGCAAGGCAGGTTCTCACCGAAACGGACGAACTCGTCGGCCTGGGTTCAAGCAAATCGGCTGTCAGCGGTGAGTTGGTGCTGGGATGCTTCGAGGATCTGGCGCCTTTCTTCGCGCCGGCTTTGATCCGCGCCTTCTCCGAACGCTATCCGGCCGTCAAAATCGTCGTTCGCGACGAGACGTTCGAGACGCTGGGACGACGGCTGGGGGATGCGGCCATCGATCTCGGCCTCACCTATGACCTCAGCCTGCCGACGCATTTCGCCCGCATCCTGCTGCGCGAACTTCGCCCGCACGCGCTGTTGCCGGCAGGCCATGCCCTGGCGGATCGCCCGTCGGTCAGTCTTGCCGATCTGGCCGCCTATCCGCTGATCACAACGGATCAGCCGCACAGTTGGCAGCACATGCTCGACCTGTTCCGCAGCCGCGGCCTTTCGCCGGTGGCCGACATGACGACAAGCTCGTTCGAACTGCAGCGCAGCATGGTCGCCAACGGCTTCGGCGTCGCGGTCAGCTATACCCGCCCGCACGGCGACCGCAGCTATGACGGGCTGCCGCTCATCTGCAGGCCGCTATCCGATCCGCTGCCCATGCAGCGGATCCTGCTTACCTATGACACGCATCAGCGTGTGTCGAATGCAGCGCTGGCCTTCGTCGAGGTGGCCAGGGACTGGTTCGCCACCCGCGACATCTTTGCCTCGTGAAAGGCTGACGGACCACTCTCCCGCTTGCCGCTTGACGGTTTCTGCCGCTGCTGCCACTCCATGGGCATGGAAAACATCCAGTCGAAAGCGGCCCAGGGCCGTGTCGCCGATGCTCCGAACGGCCATTGGGTTTATCGCGTGCTGCCGCGCTCGATATGGCCCTATGCGCAGCTTGCCCGATGGGACAGGCCGATCGGCTGGCAGCTGCTGCTGTGGCCGTGCTGGTGGTCGGCGGCCTTGGCGGCAAGCGCCTATCCGCGTCCCGGCGACCCGCTGCTCTCACTGCTGCCGGCACCAGTGTATCTCGTGCTTTTCCTGGTCGGGGCCATCGCCATGCGTGGCGCGGGCTGCACCTACAACGACCTCGTCGACGAGGACATCGACAGCCAGGTGGAGCGCACGCGCTCGCGACCGCTGCCGTCGGGCAAGGCGACCCGCCGGCGGGCATGGCTGTTTCTCGTCCTGCAGGCCCTGGTCGGCCTCGTCGTGCTCATCCAGTTCAACAGCTTCGCCGTCCTGCTCGGCATCTGTTCGCTGGCGGTCATCGCCATCTATCCATTCATGAAGCGGATAACCAACTGGCCGCAACTGGTGCTTGGCCTTGCCTTTTCCTGGGGCGCGCTGATGGGATGGGCGGTCGAGTTCGGCGATCTCGATGGGCCTGCTGTCATGCTTTATATCGGCTCGATCCTGTGGGTGATCGGCTACGACACGATCTACGCGCATCAGGACAAGGAAGATGACGCCATCGTCGGCGTGCGCTCGACGGCACGCTTGTTCGGCGACAACACCAAGTCGTGGCTGGCAGGGCTTTATGGTGGCGCGCTGATCTGTTTTGCGATCGCCTTCGCGTCGGCGCAGGCGCCGGTGGTGGCGCTGGCCGGGCTGATTGCCGCCGGCGCCCATATGGCCCGGCAGATCGCGGTTCTGGATATCGACAATCCGGACCAATGCCTGCGACTGTTCAGGTCGAACAACCAGGTCGGCTGGCTGATCTTCCTCGGCCTGATCGGCGGCGCTGTGTGGGTGGCGCTGAAGCCGCTGGTTTAATCTCCCTTCTCCCCGTCACTATACGGGGAGAAGGTGGCGGCAGCCGGATGAGGGGCAGCGCCAACCTCGCAGGTAAGGTGCAATTCACGGCCGCGATATGGCATGCGTCAGATTTTTTGAGATCGACAACCGGCTTGGTCAGCGCCGCCCCTCATCGCCCTGCCGGGCACTTCTCCCCGTATAGTGACGGGGAGAAGAAGGCTGTCATTGGCGGTTTCGCCAATCGCCGTCGCGTGTGAAGCGAAACTACTCCCGCGAAATAATCTCCTGGCCGTCGATGACCAGCCTGAGACCGAGGTCGCCTGCTCTGCGGCGAGCGAGGAAACGCGGGCGGCGCGTGTTCGAAATCCGCCCCTTGCGCCGATCCTGCGGCGGCAGCGTCTTGATGGCAGCGCCGAGCGATTCTTCCAGGGTGCGGGCGACACCGTCCGATTCGATCAGCAGCATCGGCAGACGGTAAGCGTCGGCCCAGGCGCGCCAGTCGGCTGCGACATCGTCGAGATCGTCGGCCACAAGCAGCGGCACCGACAGCATCGGGTCGTTGTGCAGGAGTTCCAGGGTCACCGTGACATTGCCGTCCGGATCCTCCATGGCGCGGGCGGCAACGCCGCGGAACGCATTGGCGGGAAGAACGATGATCGCGGGCAGGCCGCTCATCTCGAGCAGGCGGCGGATCACGGCGCCGCGTTGGTCGATGGTGAAGGTCACGTCGCCGTAGTCGTCGCGTGTCGCGTAGCTCACCACTTGCGGCAAGCGAAATGGGTCGAGACGCATGTTGCGTCCCGCCCAGACTGGCTTCAGTCCGGTGTTCATAGAGTGCCTTCCTGTCTGTCTCCTGAGAGCCGGTGTCCGGTTCTCTCCGGGCCGGTTTTTCCAGCCTCGTTTGTATGGAGACAGTAGCGCGGGCTCCTTACCGCCCCGCTTAAGAAAGTCGGTTAAATTTTGCTGATCTCAGGGATGGTTATCGGAATCCCACCAGCCACAAGACGTTGAAAGGATCAGATAACCTTACCGGGATTCATGATGCCGGCCGGGTCGAAGGCAGCTTTCACCCTGCGCATCAGATCGATCGCAATCGCCGGCGCGGTGGCGATCAGTTCGTCGCGCTTCAACTGGCCGATGCCATGCTCGGCCGAGATCGAACCGTGCAGGCTGCGCACGACATCGTGCACCGCCTTGTTCATGGGGTGATAGAGAGCGAGGAAGGCCTCATCGTCGCCGTCGACGGGCCGCGAAATGTTGTAGTGGAGATTGCCGTCGCCCATATGGCCGAAGCAGACGACGCGGGCACCGGCGCTCACCGACGCCACGGCGCCGGCAGCCTCCGCGATGAAACGCGGAATCGATGCAATAGGCACCGAAATGTCGTGCTTGATCGAGGCGCCCTCCGGCTTCTGCGCCTCGGGCAGCAGCTCGCGGAAATTCCAGAAGGCATCGCCCTGCGTGAGACTCGCGGCAATGACGGCGTCGCCGACGAATTCCTGTTCAAGGCCGGCCGAAAGCACGTCCTCGATCAAGGCTCTCGAATCCTCCGATGAACGACCGGACGAAATCTGCATCAGCACGTACCACGGCCAGTCCTCGATCAGCGGCCGCACCACGCCCTGGGCATGCGCCAGCGTGAAATCATATGGCCGCCTGCCGATCAGTTCGAAAGCGGTGAGTGCTGCCCCGGCACGGTCCATGGCCAGGCTGAACAGCGAAAGTGCTGCCTCGGGTGACGACAGGCCGACGAAGGCGACTTCGCGCCCCTTCGGCTTCGGGAACAGCTTGAGCACGGCGGCGGTGATGACGCCGAGCGTGCCTTCGGCACCGACGAACAGGTTTTTCAGATCGTAGCCGGTGTTGTCCTTCTTCAGCTTGCGCAGGTCGTCGAACACCTCGCCGGTCGGCAGCACCACCTCGACACCGAGACAGAGTTCGCGCGCATTGCCATAGGCAAGCACGCCGGTGCCGCCGGCATTGGAGGAAAGATTGCCGCCGATCTGGCAGGAGCCTTGCGCGGCCAGCGACAGCGGGAACAGCCGGTCGGCGGCGTCGGCCGCCTCCTGCAGCGTCTGCAGGATGACGCCGGCCTCTACTGTTACGGTGTTGGACAGGACATCGATCTCGCGGATGCGGTTCAACCGCGACAGCGACAGGACGATTTCGCGCCCGGACCTGTCCGGCACCTGCGCACCGACTAGCCCGGTGTTACCGCTTTGCGGCACGATTGGCGTGCCTGTCTCGGTCGCCAGCCGCATGACCCGGCTGACCTCGTCGACGCTGCCCGGCCGCAGCACCAACGATGTCGCGCCGTGCCAGAGCCCCCGCCGCTCAACCAGGTAGGGCGCGATATCACGCTCGTCGCGCAGTGCATATTTCTCGCCGACGATCGCCGTGAAGCGATCGATGAGAGCGGGATCGAGTGTCTCTATGATTTCGATGATTTCGGTCATTGGGGGAAAACTATGGTGTGGGCTGCGTGATGTCACGAGGGGCGGCGGCACGCGACAGCCGATCGTTGATCGCTTCGCCGAGCCCGTCGAAGGGAATAGGCTCGACGGCGATGGTCCGCGCGCCGCTGCGGTCGAGCTCCTGCATATAGGCGAACAGATTGCTCGCCGCTTCGCGCAGGTCACCGGTTTCGGACAAATTGAGGAAGGCTTCGGCGCGGCGCCAGCCTTGCGCCCTCTGGCTGCCGAAGCCGAGCAAAGCCTCGCCCTCGCCGACCGTGCCGGCATGGAGCCGCATCGCGGCACCTGGCGCATAGTGCGAGGCAAGCATGCCCGGCGCCTCGATACCGGCGGTGCCGCCGCGCAACAGCTCCATGCCGATAGCCGCCTCGATCTCCTCGGCGGCGATGCCACCTGGCCTTAGCAGCCGCAATGCAGCGCCCTCAACCTTGACAATGGTCGATTCCAGCCCGACCAGGGTTGCGCCGCCATCGACGATCAGCTTGATCCGCGCGCCGAGGTCCGCCGCCACCGCCTGCGCGGTCGTTGCGCTGATCTTGCCGGATGAATTGGCACTGGGCGCGGCAAGCGGGCGGTCGAGCCTGGCGATCAGATCACCGCCAAA
Source organism: Mesorhizobium sp. M1066 (assembly GCF_040318635.1). Taxonomy (NCBI): domain Bacteria; kingdom Pseudomonadati; phylum Pseudomonadota; class Alphaproteobacteria; order Hyphomicrobiales; family Phyllobacteriaceae; genus Mesorhizobium; species Mesorhizobium sp. M1066. The sequence goes on along the minus strand of NZ_JAMYMR010000007.1, from coordinate 148,058 downwards.
GCCCCTCGGCATGCGCAAGGCAATCGTGTCGAGCCCGGCGGTGACCAGCGGATGGATGCCGTTGCCGGGCCGTTGCGCCAGCACCAGCGTCAGCGGACCTGGCCAGAATGCCAGCGCCAGTTTCCTGGACAGCGGATCGAACAGCGCGAGGCGCTCTGCCATCGCCATGTCTGCGACATGGGCAATCAGCGGGTTGAAGCGCGGCCGCCCCTTGGCTTCGAAGATACGCGCGACGCCGATGCCGTTGGTGGCGTCGCCGGCCAGCCCGTAGACGGTTTCCGTCGGGATGGCGACGACATCGCCCTCCCTGAGCAGCGCCAGCGCCCGCTCCAGCGCCTCGCCCGAGCCAAGTATTTCAGCCACTCTCGTCACCTCACAGATGCGGGGTGCGTAGTACGATGGCGGCCGTTGGGCAAGTCGCTGTTGGGTAAACGATTGTTGGGCGAGCAGGAGCATTGGCGATTTATCAATCCCTAAAATGCTATGTTTCCACGAAAGCCGGCATCAATTCCGGCTTGCTATCGAACAGCTTCTGGGCAAAGGGGAGCGATATCAGTGTCTGCGCGTATCTTGCTGGGTATCATTCTTGCTGCTGCGGCCGGCGAAGCCCAGGCGTCATCCCTGGTTTTTCCAGGCACGCCATCCTCCACACCATCGATCGTCAGGATCGGCGCCCCCAACCAGCCTGGAACCGCCGATGCAGTCAACGCCAGCGATGCGCGGTCGGTGGTGGCAAAAGGGGAAGCGCAGCCCGACGTCACCGATGAAAAGGTGGCGGCGATCCCGGACAAGCCCGCGACCGGGCACGGCTTCGAGCCGGGCCCGATGGTCATTCGTGGCGGCGTTACCGGTCCCGATTTCCCGGCACCCGCGCCAATCGCTGCACCAGCGACAGGTGCCGCGCCGGCCGCTGGCACGGCGCCGGCAACGGCCACCGCCTCCGCAGCCCCCTCGGGGAACGCCGAAAACCAACCCACCCCGCCGAGCGCTCCGGCGCCGGCAGCAGGTCAGCGCATGCCTCCCAACGGCTACACCAAGTAGCCGCGGCTCAAAGACAGCCTGACATCGATGGCGTGACTTGACGGCGGTCTGGCGCCCGGCGCACGATTGCCAGGCAAAACCCCGTTTCGGTTTATGTCAGCCGCCGGACGCCATCGCCTGTATTTCGTCAGGTGGTTCTGGCAGACGGGATTTCATCACTAAGGGGGGACCATGAGAAGATCTGGAATCGTAACCGGGGCAGGCCTTCTGCTGGCGTCACTGCTTGGCGTCGTCGCGGCTCACGCCGACGACATGCTGGGATCCTATGTCGCGCGCATTTCCGATCGCGACCATCAGGCGAGTGACGGCTATGCGCTGGACAATGCCGCGCAGATGGTGCGGCAGGACCGCGCCAACTGGCACAAATTCCACCGCCGTGACAGCGACGACGAGGCTGATGGCTGGTTCAGGACCAACGGCCAGCGCGCCGACCTGCAGCGCATGCTGGAACGCGGCGGCGCGATGAGTTCCTCGACCAAGCGCGCCATCGTCGATGGCGAGCCGCTGATCCAGGTCGATGTCTACGAAAACAGCGTGCGCGTCAGCATTCTCGAGAACTGACCGGCCGTTGCCCGGGCCTGACAAAGTCGACTTCGGGGACGGCTGACAGGAAAAGGCGGCGCCTCAGCGCCGCCTTGCCATCGATGAAATCGGCGGCTGAAAAAATCAGGCCGCTTCTTCCTTGTCGTCATCTTCTTCGGACTCGTCGCCTTCAGCCTTCACGCTGTCCTCGGCGTCGTCTTCGTCTTCGTCCTCGTCTTCTTCGTCTTCATCTTCGTCGTCATCCGAGAGCGTGGCAGCTTCGGCGGACTCGATCGCTGCGGCGGCGGCATGATCGAGGATGGTTTCGGAAGCGGATTCAAGCGCCTCGGCGGGAGCCGGGGTTTCTTCTGTCACTTCGATTTCGTGATCGGAATTCATGGAAGCCTCCGTGGGTTGGGGAACATGTCCCTTTTGCCACGGAGAGATCATCGCCATATGACTGTAAGCCGGCTCGAACGGCCGGCGGCAGAGAATATTTTCTTCGCCTTAACCTGCGACCCTGGAGAAATCCGCGACCTGACCGGTGGCTGCGCGGATGCGGGCGAGCAGCGCCAGGCGGTTGGCGCGCACGGCCTGATCCTCATCATTCACGAGAACATGCTCAAAGAATGAATCAACCGGTTCGCGCAACACGCTAAGCGCCAGCAGGGCGCCGGAAAAGTCATCGTTTTGAATCGCTTCGCCGCCTTGCTTCTCAGCCTGATTCACGGCCGCAAACAGCGATTTCTCGGCATCCTCGCGAAACAGCGCCGGCTCAACGCTTTCGGCGACCACCGTTTTCTTCTTCTCCTCGGCGGCCAGAATGTTGGCCGCACGCTTGGTGCCGGCGAGCAGGTTCTTGCCATCCTCCGTGTCGAGGAAGGAGCCCAGCGCCTCGACCCTGCGCACGATCTGCAGGAGGTCGTGGGATTGCGGCGTGATGACCGCATCGATCAGATCGTGGCGAGCACCCTTGTCGCGGAGATAGACTTTCAGGCGGTCGTGGAAGAAGGCGAGGAGGTCAGTGGCTATTTGCAGAGCTCTCTCTTGGGTTTCCGAGATAATACGTTCAGCCCGGCTTGGAGCCTGTTCTCGTTCAACCATTTCGTTCAAGTCACGAACGGTCTTCTCTCCTACCCCAAGATCGGCCAAATGCTGAGCTGCCTCAGTCTGCCGATCCAATTTCCGAAAATGATCGCCAACCACGTATCGGGCCATACTGAGCGCGAACACGGTGCGAAGCGTCAGCCTGATGCCGTTCTCGACAATTATCCTCACCACCCCCAGAGCCGCGCGTCTCAGCGCATACGGGTCCTTCGAGCCGGTCGGCTTTTCGTCGATCGCCCAGAAGCCGACCAGCGTGTCGAGCTTGTCGGCGAGCGCGACTGCGACCGACACCGGATCGCTGGGCACATAATCGGATGGGCCTTGTGGCTTGTAGTGTTCCTCTACGGCAGCGGCGACCGAAGCATGTTCGCCTTGCAGCAATGCATATTTGCGGCCCATTGCGCCTTGCAGTTCCGGAAACTCGCCAACCACTTCGGTGGTGAGGTCGGCCTTGGCCAGGACGGCGGCGCGACGCGCCAGCGCGGGATCGGCGCCAACGATCGGCGCCAGTTCCTCGGCAAGCCGGGCAATCCGCTCCACCCGCTCGCCCTGCGTGCCGAGCTTGGCGTGGAAAGTCACGGCGAGATGGTCGAGGCGGGCCATGCGCTGGTCGAGCGGTTTTTTCAGATCGAGCTCGAACTTTTCCCCAGATGCCCGCAACTGGTCGAGATCCGGCAAATCGCCCTGGTCGGTCGTCCAGAAATAAAGCGCGTCGGACAGGCGGGCGCGCACCACCTTGCCGTTGCCGTGGGCGATCTCCTTGCCGCCATCCCTCGCTTCGATATTGGCGGTGAGGATGAAGCGATTGGAAAGCGCGTCGTCGACACCCTGCGGCCGCGTCACAAAGCACTTTTGGTTGGCGCGGATGGTCAGCCGGATCACTTCGGCCGGAATGGCGAGGAAAGCCTCCTCGAACTCGCCCATCAGCACGACCGGCCATTCGACCAGCCCGGACACCTCTTCCAGCAGCCCGTCGTCCTCGACCAGGTCGAGCCCGTTGGCGAAGGCGAGATTGCGGGCATCGGCAAGGATGATCTCCTTGCGGCGGTCGGCATCGAGCACGACCTTGGCCGCTTCCAGCTTGGAAACATAGTCGTCGAAGCGGCGCACCGTGATGGCATCAGGCGCATGGAAGCGGTGGCCATAGGTGATGTTGCCGGAGCGGAGGCCGTCGATCTCGAAATCGACCACGACCGGCTCCTCTGTCTCCGGGCCGAAGGTGCACAGGATCGATTGCAGCGGGCGTACCCAGCGCAGTGAACCGGGCTTGGCCGAGGCCGGCCCCCAGCGCATCGATTTCGGCCAGGGGAAATTGCGGATGATGCCCGGCACCAGTTCGGCGATGATCTGTTCGGCCGCCCTGCCCGGCTTCGAAATGTGGGCGACATAAAAATCGCCCTTCTTCGGATCAGAATGGGTATGCGCCTCGGCAATCGAGGAAAGTCCGGCCTTGCGCAGGAAACCCTGAACCGCCTGTTCAGGCGCCGATGTCGAAGGCCCCTTGATCTCTTCGCTTATATCCTTCGAGCGCGCGGTGAGACCCCTGATATCGAGCGTCAGCCGGCGTGGCGTCCAGTACTCGCGCGCCGCCTCATAGGTCAGTCCCGCCTCGACCAAACCGTCGGTCAGCATCTTCCTGAGATCACCCGCCGCCTTGCGCTGCATGCGCGCAGGGATTTCCTCGGAGCGAAGTTCTAGAAGCAGGTCAGGCATCGGGGTCAGCTCATGCGGGAGAGTGGTCCGGGCGGGGCATAGCAACTCGGCTGGCTGCTGTCACCCTTTACACAAATTTTGACCGCCCTGTCGGGACGAGACCACGCCACCCGTCCTTGGATCAAAGATTTCCATGAACCGAACGCAGCGCTGAAGCGACCCACGCTCAGACAGGAAACTATTGGCTCAACGATCATGAAAACGGCATCCAGACTTCTGCAGATCCTCGCACTCGGCGCCTGCTTCACCGCGCAGGCGCACGGTGCCTTCTCGATGCCAGGCGTTCGACAGGCATTGCGCACGATCGACGGTGCCAGCAGCCAGAACATACCGCCGATCAAAGCTTCCTTCGAGATGATAAAGCGGGCCTGAGACTCAGGCCGCCAAGCCACCCGCCTGCGTCTTCAAAAATGCCTCACCGCAAGCCTTGGCCAGATTGCGCACCCGCAGGATATAGCTCTGCCGCTCAGTGACCGAAATCACGCCGCGTGCGTCGAGCAGGTTGAAGACATGGCTGGCCTTGATGCACTGGTCGTAGGCCGGGAAAACCATGCGGTGCATCGGCAGATTGTCGTTTGATGCCGGCGCGCCGGCGTCGAGCAGCGCCTTGCACTCGGCCTCGGCGTCCTCGAAGTGGCGCAGAAGCATCGCCGTGTCGGCGTGTTCGAAATTGTGGCGCGAATATTCCTGCTCGGCCTGCAGGAAGACATCGCCATAGGTGACCTTGTCGGCGCCTTCGCGGCCGTTGAAGTTGAGGTCGTAGACATTGTCGACGCCCTGCACATACATGGCCAGTCGCTCCAGCCCGTAGGTGAGTTCGCCGGCCACCGGCGCGCATTCGATGCCGCAGACCTGCTGGAAGTAGGTGAACTGCGAGACTTCCATGCCGTCGCACCAGCATTCCCAGCCGAGACCCCAGGCGCCCAGCGTTGGGCTTTCCCAATCATCCTCGACGAAGCGGATGTCGTGCAGCAGCGGATCGACGCCGATCGCCGCCAGCGAGCCGAGATAGAGTTCCTGCAAGTTGGGCGGGTTCGGCTTCAGGATCACCTGGTACTGGTAATAATGCTGCAGCCGGTTCGGGTTCTCGCCATAGCGGCCATCCTTGGGACGACGCGAGGGTTGGACATAAGCGGCGTTCCAGCGTTTTGGGCCGAGCGCGCGCAGCGTCGTTGCCGGATGAAAGGTGCCGGCGCCGACTTCCATGTCGTAGGGTTGCAGGATGACGCAGCCATAGGCCGCCCAATAGTTGTGCAAGGTCAGGATCAGCCCCTGGAACGAGCGGCTGGGATGCATATGGGCGGGGATTTCAATTGTCACGGGTGGCCTCGACAGCACAGGCTAGCTTGCCGGCACGTCCTAGAGACACGGCAGCAAAGCGTCAAGCAAGGCGCGCCGAGCGGTCGCGCCGACATTATGGACAATGTTGAAAGCTTTGCAGGGGCTGGCCCATTGCCCATCTCTCGGGCCTGCGCTCTGTTCGCCTGTGCAGCAACGACAACAGGTTTCAGCCATGCCCAGCCCGATCGCCATCCGCCCTGTCGCGCGACAGGATTTCGAGCAATGGCTGCCGCTGTGGGACGGCTACAATGCATTTTATGGCCGCTCGGGCGAAACGGCCCTGCCGGGTGAGATTACCCAGATGACATGGTCTCGTTTCTTCGATGCCTATGAGCCGGTCCACGCGCTGGTGGCCGAAGGCGAGGGACAGCTTCTCGGCCTCGTGCACTATCTCTTCCATCGCAGCACCACGGCGATCGCACCGAATTGCTATCTGCAGGACCTTTTCACCACGCAGGCATCGCGTGGCAAAGGCATCGGACGGGCGCTGATCGAGGGCGTCTACGAGCGCGCCCAGGCGGCCGGCTCAGGCCGGGTATACTGGCTGACGCATGAGACCAATCACACGGCGATGAAGCTTTACGACAAGGTCGCCGAACACTCCGGCTTTGTCGTCTATCGCAAGCTCTTCTGAGGCAGCCAGCCGAATAGGCGGTTCAAACGAAAACGGGACTCCGAAAAGAGCCCCGTTTGCGTTGAATTCAAACGGCTGACTTCATCCCTTCGGGGCGGGCACCGGCTCCGGCTTGACCTTCGGGGTCTCCTGCGCCGTGTTGGATTCGATCGGCGGCAGGCCCTTCATCAGCTTCTGCTGCAAGTTGGCCAGCACATCGGGATCCGGCTTCAGGTCGCGAGCCTGGTTCCACTGGAAGGTGGCTTCCAGCTTGCGGCCGACGCGCCAGTAGGCGTCGCCGAGGTGATCGTTGAGAACCGGATCTTCCGGCTTCAGCGACACGGCGCGTTCCATTTCGCGCACCGCGTCATCGAACCTGCCGAGGCGGAAATAGGCCCAACCCAGCGAATCGACGATGTAACCGTCGCTCGGCCTGAGGTCGACGGCCTTTTGAATCATCGCCAGGCCTTCCTTGAGGTTCATGTTCATGTCGACCCAGGAATAGCCGAGATAGTTCAGCACTTGCGGCTGGTCGGGGAACAGTTCCAGCGCCTTGCGGAAGTTCGGCTCGGCCTTGGGCCATTCCTTCAGGCGCTCATAGGCGATGCCGCGCTGGTAGAAGATGTTCCAGTTGGCCGCGGTCGGCGCCTTCAGCACCTCGACGGCCTTATCGTAGAGAGTGGCGGCCGAACGGAAATCGTCCTTCGAGGAATAGACGCCACCGAGCGCCAGGTAGGCGCGCATGTCATTGGGATGGGCGTCGACCAAGGCTTTCAGATGGGTGATCGCTTCTTCGTGACGGTCGAGATCGGCAAGATTGAGGCCGAGTTGCAGGTCCGAAAGCTCCTTCAGCGGCGAAGCGGCGGGAATCCGGCGATAGAGCGCGATGGCACCTTCGCCGTCCTTCAATTGCTCGGACACGGCGGCGAGTTGCACAAGGGCAGCGTCGCTATCAGGCTTCAAAGCAAGCGCATATTGCAGATAGAGGCGCACGAACGGCTCGCCGCCGCCACGGTTGAGCGCGGTGGCGAGGTCGAGCAGGATTTCGGAGGCGCCATCGGATGGGCCGGCAACCAGCGGCGCAATCTTGTCGCCTTTTGCAATTCGGTCGCGCAAGGCGACGATTTCCAGCTTGCCCGGCGAAAAAGCCTCGGCCTGGTCGAGCACCGACAGCGCCTTGGTCTTGTCGCCCTTGCGGACCAGGAACGAGGCGTAGGCCTGGGCATTGCGCATCCAGGTTTCGGGAGCGGCACCGCCGGCGGCGGTATCCTGCATGGTCGCGGCATAGATCGCCTCGGCCTTTTCGGGCATGCCGGATGCATCAGCGATCAGGGCACGGTGGAACGACTTGAACAGGCCGAACCAATCCGGCCCCTGCAGCTTGTCGATTGACGCCATCGCATCGGCGGGCTCGCCGGCGCCTTGCTGCGCCCAGCCGGACATCACCCCGGAGATCAGCCGGTCGAGATCGGATTCCAGCGACAGCTTGAGCCAGTACTGCGCCTTGGTGAAATCCTTCTTGTGGAAGGAATTGACGGCGAGCGCCAGGCGCGAGAAACGCTCGACGTCAGGCACTTCCTTGAGCTTGTCGGCATAGACCAGGGATTCGTCGAAGCGCCCTTGCGCGATCAGCGACAGCATCAGGCTCTGCTGCAGGCCGGTGTCGCTCGGGTCGAAGGCCAATGCTTGCTTGTAGTAGGCGATGGCGCTGTCGAGGTCGTTATCGCCTTCGGCGATCCGGGCTGCCAGATAGGCGCCCGAAAACGACGTGATCTTGACCGGTTCGCTGGTTTGCTTGGCATAGGCCGGCAAAGCCGAGATCGCCATGCCTGTCACAATTGCCAGCCTTGTCAGCCAGCGCGCACATCCTTGCCGCATCGTATCCCTTTCAGCCAAGCGCCATCTCCGCGTCAGCGGAATCGGCGTAGACTCGATCTTTCCAGGCAAAGCATGGCCTTTTTGGGGTCGCGCTTCAATCCGCCTCGAATTCACAATCCGGGCACCCGATTAACAAACCATGGCGACAGGGGGCAGTTTTCCGATTTTGAATTTCGGCCATGGCCCTGCGCAGCGCCGAATATATCACAGCTTCGACCCTTGAGCTCGGCTTCGACCGCTAAGGCTCGGGGCCAATATCAGCCCTCGGCTGGCGAGGCGGACCGCTGCACCAGCGTGTCGCTATATCCGCCGGCCGCTATCGTGCTGCACAGTTCGTTCCACTCGCAGCCGCCGCAGGCCTTGCGTACAAGGCCAGCCGAAAACGCCTGCCGCATCCGGACCAGGGTCGCCGTGTCGAGATCAAGGCGGGTGCCGACCTGGATTGGCCGTGCCAACAATTCCTCCACGTCCTGCGCCGCGAGCCGGTCCCGCTCGACGACGCTCTCGTTGAGGCAGTGCGGTTCCGGCCCATCAAGCAACGGGGCGCAGACATCGTCCGGGCCGGAAACGAGGAGGACGTCCTCGCCCCGGCTCAGGCGCTCCGCGATCCCGTCATAATTGGCGATGAAGGCGGGGCTGTATCCCTTGCCCACATAGGTGAGCAGGCAAAGGAGGTGATGGGCGCGCAGCCTGATCGTCACGGATTGGCCGGCTTCGCCTTGCCGCCGGGGAGGGCCATGAGGGTCGCGGCACCCAGCGCTGACTTGAGCAAGCCGCCGACGATGAACGGCAGGAAGCCGAAGGTAACGGCCTGTTCGGCTCCAATCATGACGGCAAGCCATGCTGTGCCAAGCACAAGGCAGGCAAGGTTGCCAAGCAGCATGGCGACGAAGGCAAGCATCACCCTTTTGCCGTTCCAGCCGCGTTCGGCCAGCCAGCCGACCAGTGCGCCGACAAGCGGGAAGGCGAAGAGATAGCCACCCGTCGGCCCGACGAAATGCGCCGCACCCGCTGCCCCTCCGGACAGAACCGGAAAGCCGACCGCACCCTCGACCAGCCAGGCGGCGATGGTGAGCGCGCCAAGCCGCCAGCCATAGAGGGCGCCGATCAGGGTCACCGCAAAGGTCTGCATGTTTACCGGGACCGGCACCATCGGCACCTCGATATAGGACGCCAGCGCCAGGAACAGCGTGCCAAGCACGACGGCTCCAACCTGCCAGGCAAGAGAACGATCCTGGAGCCGGAGCGGACTGAACGACGGCTTGCCGGGTGAGAATGCGACGTCTGTCATTGGGATTCCTTCGATCGATTGCAAATTATAGATAATTTCTGTTTTCGATCTATTATCGAATCCACACTTCCCTGGGGATTGCAAGCCCTGGCTTTGGCGGAGGCCGTCTAACCTACGATGGCGAAGGCTTCGCGCGTCGTTCCGGAAGCCGTCCTGACCGGCTTGCGGCCAATCCATTGGACGTGCCGTCCCAGTGTGACGGCCGCGGATTCGGTGTTTCCCTGCCGCAAGGCGGTGAGGATCGCGCGATGGTCCTGATCGGTGCGCGTCTCCCACTCCGACCGCCATGCCGCGAACAGGAAACGGGCGCTTGCCGCGTGCAGGTCGTCGATGGTCGCGAGCAGGCGCGGCATGCCGCATGGCGACAGGATCAAGCGGTGGAAGGCGCGGTTGGCCTCTTCCCACGACCTGACATCGCGGGACTTGTCGCCGGCCTGGGTCGCCTCTTCGGCGCGATCGAGAATGGCCGATGTCAGATGCGGCGCGGCGTGGCGCAGCGCCAGCACTTCGAGTGCTGCCCGCATTTCGGCGACCTCCTTGACCTCGCCCAGATCGAAAGACGCGACACGCACGCCGCGGCGCGGCTCGCCGATGGCCAGTCCCTGCGCCTCTAGACGGCGGAAGGCCTCGCGCACCGGAACATGGCTGGTTTGGAATTCCTCGGCGATATGATCCTGCCGAAGCCTGGCCCCTGGCTCGATCGCACCGGAGATGATGCGGTCCGCCAGAACCTTGCTGATGCGCACCGCGATGGTGTCGTCCGTGCCCTTTGCCATGTTTATAGATAATTTGCGGCAGGGCAGCTTGTCGAGCCAATTGCAGTCGAAATCGCGAGGCGCCAGAAGCAAGACTCAAGGCTGTGAGACGAAACCGTCGAGCGCAGGCATCGCCACGGTGATAAGGTCATGCAGCCGCTTCTTCGGCACCCCGTCGCGTGCCTGCACAGAGAGGCCAAACAACAGCGTGGTGTAGTAGTCGCCAAGCGCTTCCGGATCGGTATCCGGCTTGAGGTCGCCGTCGCGAACACCCTTTTTCAAGCGCTCCACAATCAACGCATTGCGCGCCAGTCGGCGCCCGGCCAGCCAATGCAGCACGCCGTCATTTTCAGTAGCGCAGTTGGTGGCGGCCGAGACAACCATGCAGCCCTTCGGCAGATCCGGCCTTGTGTAGATATCGACCGCATCGCGCAGCAACCGCTCGACAAACCGCCGAGCGGTTGGTTCTTCGGCAAGGGCACTGGTGGCGAAGCTTCCTTCGCTGGTTTCGTAGAGAACAACGGCTTCGCGAAACAGATCCTCCTTCGAGCCAAAGGCGGCATAGATGCGCGCCGAGGCCAGGCCAAGCATGGAGACGAGGTCGGCCATCGAGGTGCCCTCGTAGCCGCGCGTCCAAAAGGCGTCACGCGCTTTCTGCAGAGCCTGGGCTCTGTCGAACTCCCTTGGCCGTCCCGCCATCGCCGTCTCCATTTCTTTATCGATCAACAAATAATCCGCTTGACTCCGGATTGCAAACCCAATTCTTTGTCGATCGATAAAGAATCAAAAGGAGATTGGCATGAGTTCACTCGATCAAGGGGTGCCGTTCGGCGCCACTGCGACACAGGGAAGGGTTGGCGCGAAGCGCGGCGCCACGCTGGCATTGCTCGCCTTCGCCCAGCTTATCATCGCTCTCGACATCAACATCGTCTTCGTGGCGCTGCCCGAAATCGGGGCTGGGCTGGGCTTTTCCGGCCAGACCTTGCAATGGGTGGTGAGCGCCTACACCGTGTTTACCGGCGGTTTTCTGCTGTTCGGCGGCCGCGCCGCCGACCTTATCGGTCAGCGCCGCATCTTCATCTTCGCTCTCTGGCTCTATGCGCTTTCGTCGCTGGTCGGCGGCCTCGCCTGGTCGCCGGAAATCATCATCGCTGCCCGCGCTGTACAAGGCATCGGCGGCGCTTTCCTGTTCCCGGCGACGCTCTCGCTGATCAACCGCCTGTTTGCCGAAGGACCGGAACGCAACAGGGCGCTGGCGGTGTGGGGCGGTGCCGGCGCGAGCGGCCTCACCCTTGGCTCACTGGCCGGTGGATTCCTGACAGGCGCCTTCGGCTGGTCGTCGGTCTTCTACGTCAATGTGCTGCTGGCTGGCATCGCCATCATCGCCGCATTTGCGATCATTCCACGCGATCCCAAGCGGCACCAGCGCCGCAACTTCGATCTGCCTGGCGCGCTGACCGTCACTGCGGGCGCCACATTGCTGGTCTTTACGCTGGTCCAGGGACCTGAATATGGCTGGGGTTCGCCAGCGATCGTCGCCAGTGCCGCGCTGGCAGCGATCTTCATCATCGCCTTCGCGCTGATTGAGGCGAAGAGCGCTGACCCGCTGATGTCGCTGCGGCTGTTCCGCAATCGCAGCCTCGTCGCCGGCATGACGATCACCTTTCTGTTCATGGGAACGTTCGGAGCCCTGCCCTATTTCCTGACCGTGCTGTTGCAGACCGTACATGGCTTCACCGCCCTGCAAACAGGCTTGGCGTTCCTGGTGCCGTCGATCGCCATCGCCGCCGGCACGCAGCTCGGTGAACGCCTGGCGACGCGCTTTTCGACCCGTTCCACCTTGGTCGGCGGCATGGTCATAGGGGCAGCCGGCACAGCGCTGATGGTCCTTGGAGCATCAGCCGACAGCTTCTATCTGGCTCTCGTTCCCGGCTTGGTCATCTCCGGCGTCGGACAGGGCATCGTCTGGACCGCCATGTGGATCGCGGCCGCGTCAGGCGTGGCTCACGACGAACAGGGCGTCGCCTCGGGAATGGCCTGCACGACGCTCAACATCGGCAACGCGATCGGCATGGCAACATTGATCGCGATCGCCAACAGCCGTGTCGGCGGGCTGACAGGCGATGCACTGAAGGTCGCGATAGCCGATGGCATAAAGATCGCCTTCTGGCTGGCGGCGGCGGGCATCTTTGTCAGCCTGCTGGCCGCCTTCGCTTTGCCGGGAAAGGGGAAGTAACCGGCAACCGGGTGACGCCGCTCAGTTCACCCGGCTGATGCAGAAATCGATGACGTCGATCAGCGCCGATTTCTGCGGCGTCGCTTCCAGCGGCGCCAGCGCGTCGCGGGCGATCTCGCCGAAATGGCGGGCGCGTCCGATCGTGTCGGCAATGGCGCCATGGCGAGTCATCAGGCCGATCGCCTTTTCCAGACCGGCGTCATCGGTGACATTGTCCTCGATGGCACGCTTCCAGAAAGTGCGCTCGGCCTTCGTGCCCCGCCGATAGGCGAGAATGACCGGCAAGGTCACCTTGCCTTCGCGGAAATCGTCGCCGACATTCTTGCCGAGATCCTTGCTGGTGCCGCCATAGTCCAGCGCGTCATCGATCAGCTGGAAGGCAAGGCCGAGATTCATGCCGTAGGAGCGCAGCGCCGCACGATCGTTGCGGGTCGCCTGGGCAATGACGGGGCCGACCTCGGCAGCAGCCGAAAACAGCGCCGCGGTCTTGGCCTTGATGACGGCGAAATGCTCGTCCTCGGTGGTTTCGAGGTTCTTGGCGGCGGCAAGCTGCATAACCTCGCCCTCGGCGATGATGGAGGCAGCACTCGACAGGATATCGAGCGCTTCGAGCGAGCCGACATCGACCATCATGCGGAAAGCCTGGCCGAGCAGGAAGTCGCCGACCAGCACGCTTGCCTGGTTGCCCCAGATCATGCGGGCGGTCTTCTTGCCGCGCCGCATGCCGCTCTCGTCGACGACATCGTCGTGGAGAAGCGTCGCCGTGTGCATGAATTCGACGGAGGTGGCGAGCTTGACGTGGCCCTCGCCGGCATAGCCGAACATCTGCGCGGCGGCCAGCGTCAGCATCGGCCGCAGCCGTTTGCCGCCGGACGAGATCAAATGGTTGGCGACCTCCGGGATCATCTCGACGTCAGAGCCGGCCTTGGACAGGATCAATTCATTGACGCGCCCCATATCGGCCGCTGTCAGATCGATCAGATCCTTGATGGAGGCGGGCTCCCGCTTCCCGTTTTCGATGTTGAGAACGACACCCACAACAATCACTCCCGTCTTGGTATAGAGCGTGCGACGGCACCCTTAGTCCCTGCATGGACTCTAGGGCGGCGGACATGGCCACGGCAAGTGGCGAATTGGCGCGGCGTCGATGACGGAATGTCAACGACCCGAGAGGGAACGGGGACCCGAGAGGGAACGGGGCTCTGTCTCGGAATCCCCTGCCCGTTTACATCAATAGCGCAAACTGCGAGTTTCATACGATGATAGAACTTGTCCGCACCAACGATGCCGTGATCATCTCCTTTGTTGAATCGCTGATGCGCGACGCCGGCATCGCCTGCTTTGTCGCCGATCAGAATATGAGCATTCTCGAAGGGTCGATCGGCCTTTTGCAGAAACGCGTCATGGTCGATGCCGACCAGGCCGACGCGGCACGGCGCATCCTCAGGGATGCCGGCGTCGCCAACGAAATCCGCGGAAAATAATGTCCGCCGCGCCCGCCGCCCTTGTCCCGGACACGCCGGCCCATACGGTCGACGCTTTCCATCGCGGCCGGTTCTGGCTCGTGCAGCCCAAACATGGCGGTCATCGCGCCGGCATGGATGCGATGATGCTGGCGGCGTCCGTGCCGTCCTCCTTTGCCGGTCGTCTCGCCGATTTCGGTGCCGGTGCCGGGGCCGCCGGCCTGGCAGTGCTGTCGCGCTGCCCGGCCGCCGAGGCGGTGCTTGTCGAACGAGCGCCCGAAATGGCGGCCTTCGCGGCGGCCACGCTTGCCCATCCCGGCAATGCTCATCTCAGCGATCGCGCCTCCGTGCTGGTCGCCGATGTCACCGTATCGGGTCGGGCGCGGGCGACCGCGGGCCTCGCCGACAACGACTTCGACTTCGTCATCATGAACCCTCCCTTCAACGCTCCCCGGGACCGCGCCTCCCCCGATCGCCTCAGAAAAGAGGCCCATGTCATGGAGGGCGGGGTGTTCGAGAGCTGGATCCGCAGTGCGGCGGCGGTGGTCAGGCCGCGCGGCGGGCTCGCCGTGATCGCCCGGCCCGAACAGCTCGGCGCCATTCTCGATGCGATCACGGGGCGCTTCGGCGATCCCGAGATGCTCGCCGTCCACCCTCGCCCCGACGCGGCGGCAATCCGCATCGTCGTGCGGGCAGCGCTCGGGGCACGGGGAAAGCTTGCCATCCGCCCGCCCCTGATGCTGCACGCGCAATCAGGCAACGGCCCCGACGAGCGCAGCGAAATGATCACCAACGGCCTCGCCTCGCTGTTCGGAGATTGAGCTATTCTGCCCGGCCACATTGCCGTTGGCCGGGAAATCCCTACATGCCTGCAACCTATCGACCGGAGACCGCGCCCTCGTGAAACGACTCATCAACCGCCTGTTGCCGAAATCCTGGCGCTCCACCGTCGTCACCATTCCAGTCATCCGGCTGCACGGCACCATCATGGCAGGCGGTGGCCAGTTTCGGCCGAGCCTGTCGCTGGCTTCCACCGCCGGCCTCATCGAGAAGGCGTTTTCCTACGACGCGCCGGCGGTCGCCATCTCGATCAATTCGCCGGGCGGCTCGCCGGTGCAGTCTCGGCTGATCTTCAAGCGCATCCGTGACTTGGCCACGGAAAAGAACAAAAAGGTACTGGTCTTCGTCGAGGATGTCGCGGCGTCGGGCGGCTACATGATCGCGGTCGCCGGTGACGAGATCTTTGCCGATCCGTCCTCCATCGTCGGGTCGATCGGCGTCGTCTCGGCTTCGTTTGGCTTCCCGGAACTGATGAAGAAGATCGGCATCGAGCGACGTGTCCACACCGCTGGCCAAAACAAGGCGGTGCTCGATCCGTTCAAGCCCGAGAAAAAGGAAGATGTCGAGCGGTTGAAGGCTCTGCAGCTCGAGGTGCACGCAACCTTCATCGACCTCGTCAAGGAGCGGCGCGGCACGAAACTGAAGGACGATCCGGACCTGTTCACCGGCCTGTTCTGGACCGGCATCAAGGGCCTCGAACTCGGGCTGGTCGATGCGCTCGGCGACATGCGCACTGTGCTCAAGACCCGTTTCGGGGCGAAAACCCAACTCAGGCTGATCACGACACCGCGCGGTTTCCTTAGCCGCTTCGGCCTGTTCGGCTCAAGCAAGGGCTTTTCAGCGCCCGATATCGCAGCCGCTGCCGCCAGCGGCGTGATCGATGCGGCGGAAGAGCGCGCATTGTGGTCTCGCTTCGGGCTTTGAAAACCCGGCAAAACCGTCTAGCATGAGAGCTTGAGTTTCATGCATGTCGTGTTCCCAAAAGCGGGTCGACATGCACCAACCGACCCGACCGGCCGCCTTCGCCGGCCCAGCGTGGGAGGAGTTTTGGCATGCCGCAGATCATTTTCTTCGCCGTCGTTGGCGTTGCCGCCTATTTCGGCTACCGCACCTTCATTAGGGAAGCCGAGCGCGTGACCGCCAAGGTGCGGCGCACAGAAAAGCAGACGGCCAACGGCGCGATCGGCACTTTGGTCAAGGATCCGAAGACCGGCGAATACCGGCTGGCCAAGGACTGAGCATCATCCCGCAGACGATTGTGGACACCGACATCGGGTCGCGTAGCTGGCACGCACACGCCAAAATCAATCTTGCGCTGCATGTCACCGGCAGGCGCCCTGACGGCTATCATCTGATCGAGAGCCTGGCGGTGTTCACACGGTTTGGCGACAGAGTCGAAATCGCGCTGGCTGACGGCGATGAGTTTACCGTATCCGGCCGTTACGCCCCGGCCGTGCCTCTCGACGCCAGCAATCTGGTGCTCAAGGCGCGCGATGCCCTGCGGCAGACAGCCGGGCACGAGAGAACACCGCCGGTCGCTATCCGGCTGGAAAAGAACCTGCCGGTTGCCTCCGGCGTCGGCGGCGGTTCGAGCGACGCGGCGACCGTGCTGCGCGGGCTGGTGGAGACATGGGCGCTGGACATCGATGGCAGCGAGTTGGCGCGGATCGGCCTTTCGCTTGGCGCCGATGTGCCGATGTGCCTGGCGGCAAAGCCGCTGGTGGCGCGCGGCATCGGGGATGAACTGTCGATGGTGCCGGATTTTTCGGCGCTTGGCCTGGTGTTGGTCAATCCAGGCACCCCGGTGTCGACGGCGGATGTCTTTGCAGCGCTTTCCCGGTGCGACAATGAGGCCTTGCCGCCGCTGCCGCGCAGCATCGATTTTCACAGCCTGCGCAACTGGCTGGAGATCACCCGCAACGATCTCGAGCCCGCGGCGCTGGAGGTGCAACCCGCAATCGGCAGGGCGCTTTCCTGGCTGAACAAGGCCGGATCGGGGTTCTCGCGGATGTCGGGATCCGGCGCGACATGTTTCGGCCTGTTCGAAACCGGCAATGTCGCCAAGCGCGCCGCCGCCGAAATCCGCGGCCGCCAGCCCGACTGGTTCGTTGCCGCGACGCGCAGCATCGCATCGGAGGGCGCAGATGGCCAGAATTGACGAGAGCCGCTCCTTCATTCCCGTGCGCATCGCGGTGCTGACCGTTTCAGATACGCGCAGCCTCGCCGACGACAAATCCGGCCAGACGCTGGCCGACCGCATCACCGAGGCCGGCCATCTGCTGGCGGCCCGCAATATCGTCACCGACGACCGCGAGAAAATCCGCGACACGGTTCTGGCGTGGTCACAGGACAAGAATATCGATGTCGTCATCACCACCGGCGGCACCGGCTTCACAGGCCGTGACGTGACGCCGGACGCGCTGGAGCCGATCTTCGAAAAGCGCATGGATGGCTTTTCGGAAGTGTTCCACCGGATTTCCTACGACAAGATCGGCACCTCGACGATCCAGAGCCGGGCGACCGGCGGCGTCGTTAACGCCACCTTCGTCTTCGTGCTGCCGGGTTCGCCAGGCGCCTGCAAGGACGCGTGGGACGGCATCCTGAAGGCGCAGCTCGACTACCGGCACATGCCATGCAACTTCGTCGAGATCATGCCGCGCCTGGACGAGCATTTGCGGCGCGGCAAATCGGCTCTGTAAAACCCGAGGCAAAGCGCCGGTTCCACGCCGCGTTTGCCCGGCAAAACAGGGCCGGCGCCTTCGAAACCCCATTCCAAACCGGACCACGGAAAAGTACCTTGCGTGAAGGCGATCATCGCCGTTCACGACAAGGCAGCTACGATGACCGTGCATACCGGTGGATGCCATTGCGGCAACATACGCCTTGGATTTTCAACCGAGCTCGACCCGCCGCAATCGAAGTTCGCGCCTGCCAGTGCTCGTTCTGTATCAGGCATGGTTCGCGCGCGGCTGCCGACGCGGCCGGCAAACTGATCATCTCGGTCAAGGACGAGGCGCGCCTGCAGAGATATCAGTTCGGGCTGAGGACGGCCGACTATCTGATCTGCCGGGAGTGCGGTGTCTACGTCGCCGCAATCACCGGAGATGACGATGCAAGGGCGATCGTCATCATCAACGCCCTGGACGACCGAGAGCGGTTCAACCAGGAGCCGGTCCGTGTCGACTTCGATACGGAAAACAGGGCGCAGCGCCAAGCCAGACGCCGCACACACTGGACACCTGTCGAGATAAGCTTCGGATAGGCAGCTCTCAGCGGATGACCGGCTCGCCATGAAACCGTCGGCGCGACGGCGGCGATACGCCGAAGCCGACTTCCATCATCAGTCGCGGCGTGCGTGCCGGCACGGTGCCCATATGAAAGCCAAAGGGGTCCTCGACGAAGCCTAGACCGGCCTCGCCGGTCAGCGTCACCGGGCTCTGCTCGCCATAGACATCCAGAACCTGTTGCGCGGGATGGCCGACCAGAAGGGTAAACTGATGCTTGAGGCTGCGGCGCTTGTGGCTGCCCCTGACATAGACATGCGGACCGGTGTCGGCGTCGACCGGCTTGAGGTAGAAGAAGAATTTCAGCATGCGCCAGTCGTCGAGGTCAAAATGATACTTGCCGAGCGAGGCGAGGTTCTTGTCGGCATCCGAAGCGGCACCTGTGGGAAAACTCCACCAGACCCGCGTCGTGATCAGTTTCGCCTGGCCGCCGAGATAGTGCGCGGCAATATCCAGAAGCAGCGGATCGCGCTGGATGGCAAGCGCCGCCGGGCAGTCGAGGATGCGCTCGAAAAAATGCCCGCTAAGCAGCGAGCGGCCAAGGCGTTTCTCGGCCTCGGCATGTTCCCCCGGCATGAATTCGAGACGGCGGTCGAAATTGCCGAAGCAAGGCGTGCGCCCGGCGAAGTCGGCGATCTCTTCATGGATATCAGGCGGCAGGACCAGGCCTGAGAACAGCCCGTCGGAGCGCAACGCATCGACGACCGCTCCCCGTTCGACACCGGCAAACATCGTATCCCCGGCATTGGCGACCGGGCGGGCGCGCTTTGCGCCGAGCCAATGCATGCGGCGTCCGGGCATGGTGCGCGCCAACACGAACATCGGCAGCCAGGCAGGGTTCTCACGCAGGTCGGTCAGATAGGTTGGAATACGCACGGCGATGCGCCGCAGCAGGCTGCCGTTGCGCGCAATGGCCTCGAGACTGACCGCGCCGGATGTGTCGGGGGTTGAAAGCTTCATTGGGTCCTCGGCTATGAGAGCACCACCGATGCCGCATCGGTGCTCGCCTCTCGGCATGACCCAAACCCAATTCCCGCTTGAACGGAAGCTAACCCCGCGTCAAATTTTGTGCAATGCACAATGACCTGAGCAACTGCAAAAAATCACGTCGAGGAGCGGCGCCCCTGCGTGGCCGGCGCCATCCAAATCTCAGCGTCGAGCCGCTTCGTCGCGAGGCCGCGGGCGATGGCCTCGGCACTGCCGGCACTCTTGGCCGCGGCCGCCGCCTGACGCTTGCTGATCAGCAATCCGTCGGCCAAGGCGCGGTTTCCCGAAAAGACCCGGGCCAGGAATGGCGCGCGACTGGCTCGCGTGCGCGAAAACCGTGCCGCCATGGTTTGCCTGGCCGTATGGGCGACAACTTCATCGATCCAGCCCTCCACCAGCCGTGCGCCAGGTTCCAGGAGCAGCAACCAATCCCCTTTGGCCTGGCGGATGCCGGCAGCGACACCGCCCGTCACGTACTGACAGCCGGCATGCTCGGCCACATGATGCGTCTGGTCGGTAGAGCCTGTGTCGCAGACGATGACTTCACGCACCACGCCTTCGACGGCGCCGCCAATCAGCGAGGCGAGCGTGCGGGCGAGGCCCTCCTCGTCATTGCGGGTTTCGATGAGAACACTGAGCATCCTTAGCCGAATAGCGGAAAGCGCCGGACAGCGCCAGTTTTGCATCACACCATAGAAAGTTCTTGCTTTGTTCTCTTCAACGAAATAGGAATAATTTCATGAGCAGAGCGATTCGACACAACATGGACAGTCCCTGGGAGCGGGCGAAAATGGAACAGATCGTGCGCGCCGACATTGCAGCTTTCGGAGCAGGAAGAGCCGAGATGGCCAACGCGATGGTCGAGCAGAGCGGCATGCGTGTCCGCCCGGACCGCAACCGCGGCAGGTCAGCGGGTATCAATCCGTCCGGCCGGTTCGAGCCGGTCAGCCGGCACGTGTTCGACGATGGCTGGAATTCGCTGGAGGAACTGCCGCCCTTCAAGACCGAAGTGCAGGTCGAGAAGCCGCGCACAATCATCACCCGCAACGAATCGCCCGACATTTCCTTCGACCGTTCCATCAACCCCTATCGCGGCTGCGAGCATGGCTGCGTCTATTGCTTTGCCCGCCCGACGCACGCGTTCATGGGCCTGTCGCCGGGTCTGGATTTCGAATCGAAGTTGTTCGCCAAGCCTGATGCGGCGCGCTTGCTTGACAAGGAGCTTTCGAAAGACAGCTACCAGCCGCGCACCATCGCCATCGGCACCAACACCGACCCCTACCAGCCCATCGAGAAGCAATACCGGATCATGCGCGAAATCCTCGAAGTGCTGGAAGCGCGCGGCCATCCAGTCGGCATCGTGACAAAGTCCGCTCTGGTGACGCGCGATATCGATATCCTGTCACGCATGGCCGAACGCGGGCTCGCCAAGGTGGCGCTGTCGGTGACGACGCTCGACCGTATGCTGGCGCGCACCATGGAGCCGCGCGCGTCGACACCGACCAAGCGGCTGGAAGCGATCCGGCAGCTTTCGGATGCCGGCATTCCGGCGTCGGTCATGGTGGCTCCAATCATTCCGGGCCTGACCGATCCGGAGATGGAACGCATCCTCGATTCCGCACGTGCGGCCGGCGCGCGCGAAGCGGGCTACGTGATCCTGCGCCTGCCGCTGGAGGTCAGCCCGATCTTCAAGGATTGGCTGCTGCGCCATTATCCCGACCGTTACCGCCATGTGATGTCGCTGGTCCGCTCGATGCGCGACGGCAAGGACTACGATTCGGAATGGGGTAAGCGCATGAAGGGCGCCGGTCCCTACGCCTGGCAGATCGGCCGGCGCTTCGAGATCACAGCCAAGCGGCTCGGCCTCAATGCCGAACGGCGCACGTTGCGAACCGACCAGTTCGTTGCCGCCGGGAAAGACCAGGTTCAGCTGACGCTGCTTTGAGAGACAATTCGTCGCGATGGTTTGATCCG
Organism: Mesorhizobium sp. M1066; assembly: GCF_040318635.1. NCBI lineage: Bacteria > Pseudomonadati > Pseudomonadota > Alphaproteobacteria > Hyphomicrobiales > Phyllobacteriaceae > Mesorhizobium > Mesorhizobium sp. M1066. Next base: position 127,013 of record NZ_JAMYMR010000007.1, on the reverse strand, counting down.
TCGCGGCACCAGAATCCCGTCCGGCCTGCCCCGGCCTGCAGACGGTGCCCCTCCCGGTCCGGCGCCCCACCCGACCCGGAGGGACTTGCGGAGAATCAGAGCCGATGCGAACCTCGCCGCAACATGGCTCGCGCGCGTTCTGATTCTCCGCCTCTCTTTGAGATCATCGAGAAGCCTGACTTCTCCTTCGAGACGAAGGCGATGGCGGAGGGCCTGTGGCCGGTCGCCGGGATGGACGAGGCCGGCCGTGGCCCCCTGGCCGGGCCGGTGGTCGCTGCGGCGGTGGTGCTCGATCCCGCCAACATTCCGGACGGCCTCGACGATTCCAAACGCCTCAGCCATTTGCAGCGTGAGGCCTTGTTCCTGCGAATTCTTGGCTCCGCGCAGGCGGTCTCGATGGCCTCAATCAGTGCCGAGGGCATCGACGGCAGCAACATCCTCAAGGCAAGCCTGGAAGCCATGCGGCGCGCCCTGGTCGGACTGTCGGTCCGACCGAAACTAGCCCTCGCTGATGGACGCGACGTGCCGCCGGGGCTGCCTTGTGAAGGGCGCGCGCTGATCAAGGGCGACCAGCGTTCGCAATCGATCGCTGCCGCCTCGATCGTCGCCAAGGTGATGCGTGACCGCATGATGTGCGGCTGCGGCAACCATCACGACCGCTACGGGTTCGAAGTCCACATGGGCTACGCCACGCTTCGCCATCGCACCGCGATCGAAGCGCATGGCCCGGTGGCGCGGCTGCATCGCGTGTCGTTTTCGCCGTTCAGGCTGGGTGGCGCTGAAGTGGTCGAAGAAGAGAGCTTTGCTGGGCTGGATTGAGCAACGGCAGCGGCGACAAGCCAATCTCCCCCCCTCGTGGGGGGAGATTGGCAGCTTCAGCGCCACAACAAAAAAGCCGCCAGGTTGCCCGGGCGGCTTTGACTGTATGGGGCCTGCGAAGGCCTAATTCAGCTTCGACTTCACGTCCGCGAGCGATGCCTTGAACAGATCGGCACCGGCCTTGGCGTCGATCTTGCCGGCAAGCAGCGCGCGCGCTGCCTCTACGGCGATGTCGACGGCGCTGGCGCGGACTTCGCTGATGGCATCACGCTCGGCTTGGCCGATCTTCTGCTCGGCAAGCGCGGTGCGCCTGACAACATAGTCCTCGGTCTTCTTGTGCGCTTCGGCGGCAAGCAAGTCGGCTTCGCGCTTGGCGGCGGCGACGATGTCAGCGGCCTCCTGCTCGGCTTCCTTGCGCTTGCGCTGATACTGGCCAAGCAGTTGCTGGGCTTCCTCGCGCAACCGGCGCGCTTCGTCGAGTTCGTTGCTGATCCTTTCGGCGCGGGCGTCGAGCGCCTTGGCGATCAGGCGAGGCACCTTGATGTAGACGGCAATGCCCAGGAAAATGACCAGGGCAACCGTGGCCCAGAGCGTCGCGAGAGATGTGTAATCCATGATGCGCTCCTCACCGGGCCACGGATTTGACCGCGGCCGCGATCTCGGCCTTGCTGGCCTTGCCGCCAACCAGGGCTTCGACGATCGCCGAAGCGGTATCCTCGGCGATGCTGCCGACTTCCTTCATGGCATTGGCCTTGATGGAAGAAATGCGGGCTTCGGCTTCGCCAAGCTTGGCGTCGAGCGCGGCCTCGACCTTCTTGCGCGCGGTGTCGGCCTCGGCCTTGGCCGCGTCGTTGGCCTGCTGGCCGATCGCGTTGGCCTTGGTCTTGGCTTCCGCCAGTTCCTGCTCGTAGGCAGCAACGGCGGCGTCGGCCTCGCCCTTCAACTTGGCCGCCTGATCAAGGTCCTGCGTGATGCGATCGTTGCGGACATCGATGATGCCGCCGACGCGCGGCATCACCACCCGCTTCAGGAAGAGATAGAACAGCCCGAAGGTGATCGCCAGCCACAGAAGCTGCGACGGGAACGTCGCCGGATCGAATGGCGGAAACGTGCCATGCGCTTCAGCAGGCACGCTGGTGCCGGAATGCGTTTCGCCTTCCGTCGCAGCGTGGCTGGTATCGGCTGATGGCGCGGACTCTTGCGCAAAGGCAGATGTCACGAACATGGACTATCCCCGAAATTCAGGCCCGCCGCTCGCGCGGCCGGCCTGTCCAATCTTCCCGAGTGCTCAGCCGAACAGGGCCAGAAGCGCGATGAGAAGCGAGAAGATGCCCAGAGCTTCGGTCACGGCGAAGCCGAAGATCAGGCGGCCGAACTGGCCATCGGCAGCCGACGGGTTGCGCAGAGCGCCCGCCAGGTAGCTGCCGAAGATGTTGCCGAGGCCAATGCCCGCGCCACCCATGCCCAGGCAAGCGATGCCGGCGCCGATGTACTTTGCTGCTTCTGCGTCCATTTGTTCAACTCCTTTGGATCTAAAATTCCGTTGCGATTCCATCCGGCGCCAATGTTGGAAATTCCTGGGCCGGAAACTTTTGGACCTAATGCCCGGGGTGCAGGGCGTCGTTGAGATACATGCAGGTCAACACGGCAAAGACGTAGGCCTGCAGGAAGGCGACCAGCAGTTCCAGTGCCGTCAGCGCCACCGCCATCGCCAGAGGCAGGATAGAGCCGGCAACGCCGACCGCGCCGAGCGCGCTCAGGCTGACCACGAAGCCGGAGAACACCTTCAGCGTGATGTGGCCGGCGAGCATGTTGGCGAACAGACGAACCGAGAGGCTGACCGGGCGCGACACGAAGGAGATCACTTCGATCAGCACCACCAGTGGCAGCAGGAAGACCGGCACGCCATGCGGCACGAACAGTTTCAGGAAGCCAAAACCATGCTTCATGAAGCCGTAGACGACCACGGTTGCGATCACCAGCACGGCAAGGCCGAAGGTGACGATGATGTGGCTGGTGACGGTGAAGAAATACGGGAACAGGCCAAGCAGATTGGCGACGAGCACGAACATGAACAGCGAGAACACGAGAGGGAAGAACTTCATGCCTTGCGTGCCGGCGGCATCGCGCAACATGTTGCCGACGAACTCGTAGGCCATCTCGGAGACCGACTGAAGCCGCCCGGGAACCAGGCTGCGGCTCGACGTCGTGAGAAACAGGAATCCAGCCGCGACGATCACGGTTGCGACCATGAACAGCGCCGAATTGGTGAAAGACAGGTCATAGCCGCCGATGTCGATCGGAATCAGCTTGTTGATATGGAACTGGTGGATCGGATCGACCTTGTCAGCTGCCACGTTCAAACCCCGTCAATGCCGCGTACGGCCTCGTTACCATTACCGCACATGAAGCGCGGTCATTTCTTGTCGTCTTGGTCACGGCGCGATTTATCGCCCTGTCCAAATTCTGCCACAACGCCGGCGGAACGCATCACATTGAGCACTCCGGCGCCAAAACCAAGCAGCAGAAACACGATCAGACCCCATGGCGATGTCCCCGCCAGACGGTCGATGATCCAGCCGATGCCGGCACCCACCACCACCCCGGCGATAAACTCGCTGGAGAGTTTGAGCGCCTGACCATAACCGGCCACACTGCCCGCTTTCGCGTCGTCTTTCCCCTCGAGCCGGCCCGGCCGCCTTGTCGCAAGCGAAGCTTCAAGGTCACGGCGGCGGCGCTCAAGATCGTCGTCGCGGATATCGGGTTCATGCTGAATGCCGCGGCCGGTTTTTCCGGTTCCGTCTGGCCCATTCTTGTCGGCCATCGCAACCCCCCTGCCCGGTCAGACCGTCACCGTCCGTCCGCTTCTAAAGTCGCCGGCAACATAGTTAGAGGGTTTGCGCCCGTCAAGCCACGGGCGGAAGTTCATTGCCATGTATTTTAGGCAATAAAATCAATCAATTAGAAAGGTGCGACATCGTGCCCGCCATGATGACGAGGATGCATGGCGCGAATCCCCTGCGCAATGGCTCTTCGATAGGCTGCGCGCCACATCAAAGATCAGCGGCTGCTCTGCACTCAGCTCCAGCCGCCGCCATAGGTCCGATAGAAGATATGCAGGCCGATCTTGGTCATCTTCTGCATTGTGCGCGCCCAGCCGGGATGGACATATTGGGCATAGTAGTGGGTCGACGATCCGACCTCCGGGATGAAGATCTTGCCGGCAGTGACGGCCATGGCGATCTCCTGGGCGGTCTTGTAGGCGGCTGGGCTATCGATGCGCTTCTTCCTGCCGTCGCAGGCGAAGGAGAACTGGCAGCGGTTGAACCAGCTGTCGTTCTGGTAGACGACGCCGCAGATCGAATTCGGATAGGTCGGATTGCGGACGCGGTTGAGGATGACCTGGGCGACAGCGGCCTGGCCGCGCACGGATTCGCTCCTCGCCTCGAAATAGATGCCGTTGGCAAGGCATGCCTGCTCCTTTTGGGAGAAGACACTGGCGGGCAGCGGGTTCTGGATCCACGAATGATCGCCCTTGGCCATCGGCGGAATGAAGCGGCCCTCATTGGGCTGCTCGTCCTGAAGGAGGGCTTCGAAGGGCGATGCCTTGGCATAATCAGGCTCGGACTGCGCGTAGGCGGTGGCCAGCACGTCCGGATGGTCGTTGTTGACCAGCGCTGCCAGCATGGCCGGCACGCCGGGATCCGGCTTCTTGTCCTCGCGCGCATGGAATGCCGCGGCGATCTGGATTTCCTTGCCTTTGATCTGCGGCTTGGCGAAAGCCATTTTCAGGCCGCTGTCCATGCTGGGCCGCAGCAAGGAGGAGGTGCGCTCGAAGATCGAGCCGGCGTTGAAGTTCTTCGGCGGTGCGACGGGAGACATCTGGACGATGCGCCCTTTCTTCTCGGCGCGCACGACGCGGTCCTCATCGGGCGTGCCGCTGACTTTGCCGCCCTTGCCGCGAAACGACACGTTGCCGACACCGGCCAGGTGGACACCCGATCCGGAGATGGAGCCGGTGACATCAGAATCGGCAAAGGGCATCTCGGCCGCATGGGTCGAGCCGGCGACGGATTTCTCGACATAGGAATTCCAGCGCGTGCTCGATGCTTCGAGGCCGGAAACCAGGCTCGTCATGTCCTGATAGGCGGCGACCGTCGGAAAGCCGATCCAGATGCCGAAACCGATGACGAGCGGAGCCAGAAAGCCACGTTTTCTCTCACCGGCGGCGGCAACCAGCCGCTTCAACACACGTCGATGCACGGAACACTCTCCAGGAACGCGACTGACCCCACTGGAGAGCAAAATGATGCATTAACCTTGATGGGACGTTAACGGCTTCGATCGGGTTTTCCCGGCCGACCCGAGGTCGTGGTTGCGAAGTCAGGCGATTTTGCGGCCGACTATTCAGGCCGGACGCAGGAAGATCGGCCGGGCGATCAGCGCGCAGATGGCGGCCGCCAGCCAGACGCCGGACCAGGACCAGAGGTGCAAGAGCCCCGGAATGGCCACCGGTACCAGAAAGAAGCCGACAAAAACAAAGGTGTTGGCAAGACTGAGCGCGGTCCCGACATGGCTGGCGCCGGCAAGGGTGGCAAGCTCGGTGTATGCGACGCCGTGCCAGGCGGAGACGGAGATGCCTGCGACAATAAGCACGACTGGAAGGACCGCCAAGCAGATGAGCTGGCCGCCCGGAACGGTTGGGCCGAACAGGACCAGCAGCCAAAGCATGGCGAAGGCAAGGGCGCTGAACGCGCTGCACAAGCGAAGAAATTGGCGGCGGTTGCCGTGACGGTCGGTGAAGCGGCCGCTCCAGATGCGCATGACCATGGCGCCGATCTGAACGGCGGCGAGGCTCGCGCTGATCGCCGCCGTTCCCAATCCAACGAAATCGTGCAGGAACACGGAGGCGAAGGTGAGCACGGCCACCTGCGGAAAGCAGAGCAGGCCGATGGCGGTCGCGATACGCCAAACATCGCGATTGCGCAGCGGCGCCGGTCCAGCCACAGAAGCCGCAGCGAGATGATCCTTGCCCGCCGTCGGCGGCTCGTGCAGCCAGCGCCAGGCGAACAGGGCAGACAGAGCGGATGCACCCGCCAGGACCCCGAACACCGCGCCAAAGCCGAAAGCCAGAGCAAGCGAGGGCAGTATGAGGGCGCCAAGGCCGCCGCCGAGCGGCACCGCCGTCTGCCTGATGCTCATTGCAAAGCCGCGCTGGTTTTCCCGGAACCAGCCCATGATGGCGCGGCCGCTCGAACCGTTGACGCTGCCGCCGAGCAGTCCGGTGATGAGCAGGCTCGCGGCGAGCAGCGTGACGCCGGGAGTACCGGCCTTTGTCGGCACAACCAGCATCGCCATGACCAGGAGCCACACCGCCGTCGCGCCGAGCCCGATCAGGAGCACGCGGCGATCGCCCCAGCGATCGGTGAGCAGGCCCCAGGGCAGTTCGCTGAGCGCGACCCCCAGCCCGAGAAGGCCGAGCGCCAGGCCGAGCTCGGCATTGCCCAGGTGATAGCCCTGGCGAAGAACGACCGCCGTCGCCGGGATGCCGGAGAACGTAGCCGAGAAGGCGGCATTGGCGGCGACGCCGATGCCCAGAACCTTCCAGCGATGGCCGGGCTTGAATACCCTTTCGGCGGAACCGGCTGCCGTATCTTCCAGGAGTTCTGACGGCTGCCGGTCGGTGCAATTGACAATGGCGGACATGATTTCATTTCCCGTTCTGGCCAGTGGTCCGGCCTTGACGATCTGTCCCTACCGCCATAATTTCATCCTGAAAATTAGGAAGTTTTGAACATACAATCCTGAAAATCGGGACTCACATGCGACGCGTAACTTTCGACCTCGACGTCCTGCGCAGTTTCGTCACCGGCATGGAACTGGGCAGCTTTGCCAAGGCCGCTGGCCGGCTTGGCCGGTCGACGTCGGCGGTCAGCGCGCAATTGAAGAAACTGGAAGAACAGGCGGCGACGCCGATCTTCCGCAAATCAGGACGCGGCCTCGCCCTGACCGAGGCCGGCGAGACCTTGCTCGGCTATGCGCGCCGGCTGATCGAATTGAATGATGAGGCGGCATCCGCCATCCACGATGTCGAGTTGGAAGGCTGGGTACGGCTCGGCTTGCAGGAGGATTTCGGCGAGGCGGTGCTGCCGGACGTGCTCGGCCGATTTGCCCGGGCGCACCCCAAGGTGAAGATCGAAGCCAGGATCGCACGCAGCCACGACCTTGCCGAAAGGGTCATGTCAGGCAGTCTCGACATCGCGCTCGCCTGGCACTGCGGCGAAACGCTGCCCTACAGCCAGCATGTCGCCGATGTGCCGATGCGCTGGATCGGGCCGGCAAAGCGCATCGAGACCAGCCTGCGCGACGGTGAGCCGCTGCCGCTGGTGGCGCTCGAAGCGCCATGCCTTCTGCGCACAGTGGCAACCGAAACGCTCGACCGCGCCGGGCTGTCGTGGCGGATGGCCTTTTCCAGCCCGAGCCTTGGCGGCATCTGGGCAGCCGTGGCGGCGGGGCTGGGGCTGACGATCCGCACCGACATCGGCCTGCCGGCCAGCGTGAGTGCGATGACGCCGGAGATCGCCGGGCTGCCGGCATTGCCCAAAATGGCGTTGGTGCTGCACCAGAAGGATGCGGAACTGGATCCGGTGGCAGCGCGGCTGGCCGACATATTGTTGCAGGCGGCGTTGCAGGCGCTGCCACGGGACGAGCGGTTGAAGGAGGTCGCTTAGACAGCCGGAACAGGTATCCAGCGCCCGACCGCTTATTTGCGCTTGTTCGACCTGCCGGCGAATGGATTGTCCGACGTGCGCAGCGCGATGCGGATCGGCACGCCGGGCATGTCGAAGGCTTCGCGCAGGCTGTTGGAGAGATAGCGGACATAGGATTGCGGCATCGCATCGGGCCGCGAGCACTGGACAACGAAACCCGGCGGCCGGGTCTTGGCCTGGGTGACGTATTTGACCTTCAGCCGGCGCCCGGCCACGGCAGGCGGCGGATGGTGTGCCAGGATGCCTTCCAGCCAGCGGTTGAGCTTGCCGGTCGAGACGCGGCTGTTCCACACCTTGTGCGTCCTGATGACTGCATCCATCAGCTTGTCGAGGCCGCGCCCGGTCTCGCCGGAGACAGGTACGGCCTGGAGGCCGCGCGCCTGGGGAAGAAGCCGTTCGGTCTTCTCACGCAGTTCGGCCAGAAGCTCCTGGGGATGGTCGATCAGGTCCCATTTGTTGAAGGCGATCACCGGCGCCCGGCCTTCCCTAATAATCAGGTCGGCGATCTGCAGATCCTGCTTCTCGAACGGAATGGTGGCGTCGAGCACGATGATGACGATCTCGGCAAACCGGATGGCGCGCAGGCCGTCCTGCACCGACATCACTTCCAGCTTTTCGTGGATCCTGGCCTTGCGGCGCATGCCGGCCGTGTCGAACAGTTTCAGGCGGCGACCATGCCAATCCCAATCGACCGAGATCGAATCGCGGGTAATGCCGGCTTCCGGTCCGGTGAGCAGCCGCTCTTCGCCGATCAGCGCGTTGATCAGCGTCGACTTGCCGGCATTGGGACGGCCGACAACGGCGATGCGCATCGGCTTGGTGTCGTCATAGGCGTGCTCGGCATCCGGATCGGCGATATCCTCGCCGATCAGCACCTCGCCGGCAGCGACGTCTTCGTCTTCGCCATCTTCTTCTTCGCCGAAGGCGCGCGCTTCGCCGAGCGCGCCGATCACGGCGTCACGCAAATCGGGCATGCCCTGGCCATGCTCGGCCGAAACCGGGATCGGCTCGCCAAGTCCGAGTTCCCAGGCTTCCAGCATGCCGCCCTGGGCGCCCTTCGCCTCGGCCTTGTTGGCGACCAGCACGACCGGCTTGCCGGACTTGCGCACGATCTCGGCGAAGGTCCTGTCGTCAGGCAACAGGCCGGACTTGGCGTCGATGGTGAAGAAGATCAGGTCGGCTTCGCGGATGGCGATCTCGGTCTGCGCACGCATGCGGCCGGGCAAGGTCGAGGCGCCAGCGTCCTCGAAGCCGGCGGTGTCGATGACATCGAAATGCAGGTCGTAGAGCTTGGCGGCATGGACGCGACGGTCGCGGGTGACGCCCGGCGTGTCGTCGACGAGCGCCAGCTTCCTTCCCACCAGCCGATTGAAAAGAGTCGATTTGCCGACGTTAGGTCTGCCGATGATGGCGACTTTGAAGGTCACGACGCACTGCCCGACCCGCGGATCAGCTCGGACATCAATGTTGCGCGCTCGCGGGTGTTGCGCGGGGCGCCGTCATCGGCGGCGATCTGGTCGAACAGTTTCAGCGCATCCTGCGTCTTGCCTTCCTTCCAGGCGGAAAGGCCGAGTGCCTCGCGCGCCGTATGGCGCAGCGTGTTGGTGTCGGATGTGAGCGCTTCGACACGGCTGGAAACGTCGGCGAAGGAGCCGTGGTCGACGAGCAGCAGCGCTGCCCGCAGGCGCGCCATGTCGCGAATGCCCTGGGGAATGGCCGTGTCGGCGGCGACTTCGTCGAAATCCTTGACGGCGGCGGGGACGTCGCCCTTGTTCGCCTTGACGGTCGCGCCGCGCATGCGGGCGAGCAATGGATAGGCGCCGTAGCCATCCTTCTCCAACTGATCGAGCGCGGTCAGCGCCTCATCGTTCTTGCCGTCATTGGCGAGCTTCAGCGCCTGCGAGAACGCATCGCCCGAGCGGTTGGCGCGCGTCTCGTCCCAATAGCGATAGCCGACGAAGGCGGCGGTGCCGAGCACCACGAGGATCGCAACGACAATCAGAGCGGGGCCAAAACGGTCCCACAGCGCCTGCGCCTGTTCGCGACGGATCTCGTCGTTGACTTCACGGATAAAACTGTCGTCGGACATCAAATCAAACCATTCCTGCCCGGTCGGGCTTTGTCAGCCCGCGTTTTAGCGAAATTTTGCCGGCATGGAAGGGGTGCAACCGGAAAATCGCCTATTGCCGAGGGCAAACGGATGTTTGCCACGGACAAGCAGCCGAAAGGCCCAATCGCACCCACGCCACATTTGGGCGATAGCCGGCTTGCAGACGTTCCTAGAGTTCAGATCAGATTGCCTATGCTTCGTCCGTTCCGCGTTGTTGCGTTTTCCCTTGCCGCGATCGCCACTGGTGGCGGGGCTTTGGCCGATCCGCCCGCGCCACCGCCGCCGGCGAAGCCGAAACAGGTCGTCATCATCTCATTCGACAGTGCCCGCGACATTTCGCAGTGGAAACGCAGCCGGGCACTGGCTGAGCGCACCGGCGCGCACTTCACCTATTTTCTTTCCTGCGTCTTCCTGCTGTCGACGGAGACACGCAAGGAATACACCGCACCCGGCAAAGGCGCCGGCAAATCCAACATCGGCTTTGCCGCCTCGAAGCAGGAAGTCACCGAGCGGCTCGAACAGATCGGGCTTGCCGCGCATGAAGGCCACGACATCGCCAGCCATGGCTGCGGCCATTTCGACGGCAAGGACTGGAGCAAGGCGGACTGGCTGAAAGAGTTCAGTTCGTTCGAGCACATTCTCGAAAACGCCTATGCCATCAACGGCATTGCGCCCGAACCACAGGGCTGGCGCGATTTCGCGCGGCATGCGGTGGTCGGCTTTCGCGCGCCGTATCTGTCGACCAGCAAGGCGCTTTACGAAGCGCTGCCGGCGGCCGGATATAAATTCGATGCCAGCGGCGTCTCGCAAGGCCCTGCCCGACCGACGGCCAGCAACGGCATCATGCACTTTTCCCTGCCTCAGATTCCCGAAGGACCGAAGTCGCGGCCGGTGATTGCCATGGACTACAACCTCTATGTCAGGCATTCCGGCGGCTTCGAGCGGCCAAGCCAAGCGGGCGAGTTCGCCAACCGGACCTATGCTGCCTTCCGCGCCGCCTTCGACAAGCAGTATGCGGGCAAGCGCATTCCGCTGGAACTCGGCTTCCACTTCGCGCTGATGAATGACGGCGCCTACTGGAACGCGCTTGAGCGCTTTGCCGGCGAGGTCTGCGTCAAGGCCGATGTCGAATGCATCAGTTTTCGCGACTATGTTTCGCGCCAGGATGCTGGACAAAGGCAGGTCTCGGTCGGCGGCTGAGCCGCTAACCCGGTTCGATTTCCAACCTCGGTCTTTAGGCCGGATCCTCGGCGCCCTGCCTTGCCAGATAGCGCTGGTCAATTTCAGGCAGCGGCTCGCCTTGCAGCGTCGCTTCGAAAGCACGCAAGCGTTTGTGGACCGATTGCAGCTCGACGATCGTCGACCAGGAGGTGAGCAGAAACTGCAGCGAACCGGTCACCTTGCCGAATGCGTTCGAAATCTGGTTCAGCGCGCCGAACGTTATCTTGTGCGCCACCAGCGAGGGACCGAGGATCAGCAGCGAGAAAATGTTGTCGGCCTGCAGGTAGGTGTAACGGACGACGTTGAAATAGATGTAGTGAAAATAGAGCCTGAAATAATTGTGACGAACATTCTCGAACAGCTCGGCGGTGGTGGCCGGCTGGGCCCGGTCCGCATGATCCTCGCCGTAGACGAGTTCCTTGCGGTAGGCGGCTTCGACACGCTGGTTGCGGAACTGCAGCCCTGGAAGTTTCAGACCGGCAACCATGACCGAGATCGTCCCGAACAGACACCAGGCAAGGGCCGCGACCACCAATGGCTGCGGGATCGCGCCGATAATCGGCAACTCGGTGATATGGGCCTGCAACTGGATCATGACCGGCAGGAATGCGATCAAGGTCATGATCGACTGGACGAAGCTGGAGCCGAGATCTTCCATGATCTGCGAGAACCGCATCGTGTCTTCCTGGATACGCTGCGAGGCACCCTCGATATGGCGCAGCCTGCCCCAGTTCTCGACGAAGTAGTTGTTCATCGCCGTGCGCCAACGGAAGATCCAGTGACTGACGATGAAGGCATTGACCACCTGCACATTCATGCCGACCAGCGCCAGCCACGAAAAATCGGCCAATCCGATATAAAATTCGCTGTTGGTCGACTTTCCAGTCCCCGACATCAGGCCCTGCACATAGTCGAAGAAAGGCCCATACCAGGCGTTGACGGCGACACTGACCTGCACATTGAAATAGATGAAGAACAGGATGACCGCGGTCATGAGGATCGACCAGCGCTGCCATGGATGCGGCGAATACCAGCTCCAGAATGCGTAGAAGACGAGCACGCAGAACGCGAAATAGAGATAAAACCACAGAAATGGCGGCGATATGAGGATGGCGATGCCGATGATGGGCGGCGCGCCAGCCGCGGCGGGCGGTAACCCGAAAACCGCACCTAATTGTTCACCACCGAAGAACCAGAACAGGATCGCCGCAAGGCTCCAGACGGCGGCCGAAGTGAAGAACAGCTTCGGCTGCGGGAAAAAGGATACGAACACTGTGGCGAATTCCTCGATCTAGGCGCAAATCAGCTGACGACAGCGGGCATAAAGTCACACATTAGTGGGAAAGAAAATGCCCGTGCCCGATGCCCCGCACAGCAAGCCCACAATCATGGCGATTTTGGCGCAGCCGACCATGTGATGGCGCCGGAGACGACCAGCACGATTGCGGCGGTGATCGAGGCGAGGAAGAAATCGCCGGACATTTGCGCCAGAAATCCGGCGGCGACCGGACCGATGATCTGGCCAAGGCCGAACGCAGCCGTCATCAGGGCAAAGATCCGGCGCGGCGCCTCTGGCGCCTGCTGCCGGGCGGCTTGCAGGCCAAATGCGGTGATGGCAATGAAGGTGCCGCCGAGCAGCACGCCGGCAAGCAGCGGCCCGGTGGCTCCGCCGATGGCGACGCTGGCGGTGACGCCGGCAACTTCGATGAAGCACGCCAGCGCATAGGCGGCATAGAGGCCGGTCCGGGCTGCGATCTTCTGCCAGAGCCAGACCGAGGGAAAGCCCGCAAGACCGGCGACCATCCACACCATGGCCTCGAAGATGCGGCTGCCGCCGCCTTGCCGAACGATGGCGACCAGGAATGTCGCCGTCACCACATAGCCAAAGCCGAACAGGCCGTAGGCGATGATGACCTTGACCAACGACCGGTCCATCCGCAGTGCCGGCTCGCGGGCGACTTCGCCGTTTCCGAGCGGCCCCTCATTGACCAACAGAGCGACGAGGACGAAACCACAGGCCGAAATCGCCGCCGACCACAGCCAGCCTGCCGCCGAGCCCGAATGCTCGGCGACCAGCACCGCCATCATCGCCGCCGATGCCGCTATGCCGAGCCCGACGCCGCCGAAATGCCAGGCCTGCAGGTCGTTGCGACCGGCAGCCGCGATATGGCTGAACACGATGCTGGCCATGAAAACCATGACGAAGGCGCTGGCCAGACCGGCCAGAAAGCGGATGGCGAGAAAGGCCGCCATCGCTTCGGTCAGCCCCATCAGCGCGGCAAGGACCGCACTGGCGCCAAGCCCCGCCAGCATCAGCAGGCGCTCGCGCCCATGCGCCCAGCCGCCCGCCGCTGCCAACGCGCCGACGAGGTAGCCGAGATAATTGGCCGACGCGATCCAGCCGGCATCGGCAGGCGACAGATGCAGTTCCTGCATCATCCCGGGCAGGATCGGCGTGTAGACGAAACGGCCGATGCCCATGGCAATCGCCATGGCAATCATGCCGGCGAGAGCGAAACGCAGCGCTGTCGAGGTGGCTGATGTCATTGCACTGCACAATAAGTACAGGGATCGCTGAAACAATCGCCATCTGTTGGGCCAGTGCGCACGCGGGACGTGCTCGCCTCGACTTCCTCAAGCCGGAACGCTTGGCACCTGCTCAGCAGCGACCGCCGGCGCATAGTGGAACCGTCTCGTGCACTGTCCGCCGTGCCGTCAGCCTGAACGGCACATCGCCCAGTTCGCGCTCCGACATGGTGTTCAGCACCGGATGCGAAAGCGGATCGATCAGCCATCTCTGCGTTTCGCTGTCCCGGCGCGGCTCATGCGAAGTAGTCGCAGCGAAAAAGACCTTCAGCGACGACGACAATATCCTCAGCATTTCCGGCTCCACAGATCTGTCTCTCCCGAGAAAATCTGCCGTTTCGACATGCCTTTCAATTGAGATTTCAGCCGGATCAGTTTAGAAAAACTCAATGGCCATGCTCAACCGCGTCCATCTCAACGGCCTCCGCGCCGTCGAAACCGTTGCCCGTCTCGGATCGCTGGCGGCGGCGGCCGGTGAGCTCAACGTTTCCGTCAGCGCCGTCAGCCAACAGATCAGCCGTACCGAAAAACAGCTCGGCCAAGCGCTGTTCGAGCGAACGGCGAGCGGTCTGGTGCTGACCGAATTCGGCGCCGTCTTCGCGGCCCGCCTTGGTGCTGGATTTCGTGAGCTTTCACAGGCCGTGGCGCTGGCCGACGAGGCGACGCAATGCACATTGGTGGTTTCGGTGGCGCCGGCCTTTGCCTCGAAGTGGCTGTTGCCCAGGCTATCTCGCCACTTCGACCGGCATCCCAACGTGCTGCTGCGCATCGACGCTTCGGTGCGGCTGGCCAATCTCGATCACTCGGACATCGACATCGCCATCCGGCTTGGCGACGGCAAATGGCCTGGCGGGCGGGCGGAACTGCTCTTGGCGCAGGAAGTCTTCCCGGTCTGCGCGCCGGCGATCGCCAAAAAACTGAAGTCGATCGAGGACCTTGCCCAGACCTGCGCGATCACCGACGAGCGGGCGATGATCAACTGGGAAAGCTGGTTCGAGACAGCCGGCGTTCCACCCGTCACCTTCCTGAAGGGCGCGCGTTTCACAGACCCGATGCTGTGCCTGGAATCGGCAATCGCCGGCCACGGCGTGATGCTGGGCTGGCAATTGCTCGCCGCCGATGCGCTGGCCGATGGGCGGCTGGTGGCGCCGTTCGGAATCCGCGCCCAGAGCGGGCTCGGCTATTGGCTGGTGACCTCGTCCGTCAAGGCGGAAAGCCGCAAGGTCCGGGATTTCAAGCTCTGGATCAGGGAAGAGATCGAGGCAACCATGGCGCGGTTCGGGTCCGCAAACCCAGCACCCGCCGGCGCGATCGCGGTGGAAAGCACCGCGCCGCCGCTCTATGGTAGGTCGGACATCAAACTACGACAGGCAGGATCATGACCACACATTCGCGCGGCGTTTCCGCATCGATCGACCCGGTGAAGCTCGACAGGCTGGCGGAAGTCGCCATCAAGGTCGGGCTGCAATTGCAGCCAGGACAGGATCTGGTGCTGACCTCATCGATCGCGGCACTGCCGTTGACCAGGCGGATCGTCGAGCATGCCTACAAGGCCGGCGCCGGGCTGGTGACGCCGATCTTCAACGATGACGAGATGACGCTGGCCCGCTACCGTTTCGGCGCCGACGCGAGCTTCGACCGCGCCGCCGGCTGGCTTTATGAGGGCATGGCGAAAGCCTTTGCCAACAATGCGGCGCGGCTTGCCGTGCGCGGCGAGGATCCGTCGCTGTTGTCGGCACAGGACCCGGCGAAAGTGGCGCGCGCCAACAAGGCGAATTCGATGGCCTACCAGCCGGCGCTGGAAAAGATCACCGGCTTCGACATCAACTGGAACATCGTCGCCTATCCGGACCTCGCCTGGGCCAAACAGGTCTTCCCCGGCGATGCCGACGATGTTGCGGTCGTGAAGCTCGCCGATGCTATCTTCGCCGCGTCGCGGGTCGATGTTGAGGACCCGATCGGCAATTGGAAGGCGCACAACGCGGCGCTGCGCAGCCGCACCGAATGGCTCAACGGCCATAATTTCCACGCGCTGCACTTCACCGGACCGGGCACCGACCTGACGGTTGGACTGGCGGACGGCCATGAATGGATGGGCGGCGCCTCGACCGCCAAGAACGGCATCACCTGCAACCCCAACATCCCGACCGAGGAGGTCTTCACCACGCCGCACGCAAGGCGGGTCGAGGGTCATGTCTCCTCGACCAAGCCGCTGTCCTACCAGGGCACGCTGATCGACGACATCTCGGTGCGTTTCGAAGGAGGCAGGATCGTCGAGGCCAAGGCCTCGAAGGGCGAGGATGTGTTGAAGAAGGTGCTCGATACAGATGAGGGCGCGCGCCGCCTCGGCGAGGTGGCGCTGGTGCCGCATTCCTCGCCGATCTCGGCGAGCGGGCTGTTGTTCTTCAACACGCTGTTCGACGAGAACGCCGCCTGCCATATCGCGCTCGGCCAGTGCTATTCGAAGTGCTTTGTCGACGGCGCCTCGCTCAGCCAGGACGAGATCGCGGCGCGCGGCGGCAACAAGAGCTTCATCCACATCGACTGGATGATCGGTTCGGACAAGATCGACATCGACGGTGTCCACAAGGACGGCGCCCGCGTGCCTGTCATGCGCAAGGGCGAGTGGGCCTGAGGGTTTCCAGCCAGGAGGTGTGATGGCCTTCAACATCGCGGTCAAGCGTGTCTACGAGCCACCCGCTCCCGATGACGGGCAGCGGGTTCTGGTCGACCGCATCTGGCCACGCGGCGTCAGCAAGGAACACGCCGGGCTGGCGCTGTGGTTGAAGGAGATCGCGCCGAGCGACGAGCTGCGAAAGTGGTTCGGACATGAGCCGGCGCGCTGGGTGGAGTTTCAGGAGCGGTATCGTGCTGAGCTGGACGGGAACGGCGAGGCGGTGGGTGAATTGCGAGGCTTGATCAGCCACGGCAAGGTGACGCTGCTCTATGGCGCGCATGATGAGGCGTATAACAATGCGGTGGCGCTGGCGGGGTATCTCAGCGCAAGCGCTCACAATTAGCCATCGTTAGCCAGACCTTCGTCATCCTCGGGCTTGACCCGAGGATCCATGCCGCGACCTCAGTCGAAAGGCGCAGCGGAGCAGAATCTGCACCGTTGCAACACGGATAGATCACGGCATGGATCCTATGGTCTGCGCTGCGTCGCTCCGCTCCTCGCTTCGCCATAGGATGACGAAGTGAGGTGTATGCGCTGCCCTACTTCACCACCGCCTCATAAACATCAGCCTTGAAGCCCACCAGCACCCGATCCCCAACCTCCAGCACCGGTCGCTTGATCATGGTCGGCTTGGCCAGCATCAGCGCCTTGGCCTTCTTCTCGTCCAGGCTCTGCTTGTCCTTGTCGGCCAGTTCGCGGAACGTGGTGCTACCCTTGTTGAGCAGCTTTTCCCAGCCGACTTTGCCCGCCCAGCCATCCAGCCGCTTGGCGTCCAGCCCCTCTGCCCTGAAATCGTGAAACCGGTAGGCAATTTCATGGCCCTCCAGCCAGACGCGCGCCTTCTTGACCGTGTCGCAGGTGGTGATGCCGTAGATGGTGATCGTCAAAACAGTGGCCCTTCCGATTTCGAATCTGACCGCAGATTAAGGACGCTCTGCGCGCTTTGCCAGCGCTCCCCGGCATGCCTGCGGTTTTGCTCTTGCCAACGCTAAGGAATTTCCCTAAGTGTTTTGACAGTGCCTCAGGACCAACCAATGACAAGCCTTCGGACCACAACTCCGAGCCCTCCGCCGATCGACGGCATCTTTCGCGCACTGTCCGATCCGACGCGGCGACGCGTAGTGGAGCGGCTGAACCGCAGCCCTGCCTCGGTCAGCGAGCTTGCCCAACCGTTCGACATGGCCCTGCCCTCCTTCATCGAACATCTCAAAATCCTCGAAGGTTGCGGGCTGGTGCGCTCGCAAAAGACCGGCCGGGTCAGGACCTATCAACTGGCACCCGAGCCGCTGAAGCTTGCCGAAAACTGGCTGGCCGAACAGCGCACGCTGTGGGAGCGCCGCCTCGACCAGTTCGACGCCTATGTGATGACCCTCCAGGAGACAGAAAAATGATCTATCCCCTCAAGCCGGATCCCCGACTGGACCTCGTGCTGGAGCGCGTCATCGATGCGCCGCCCGAATTGCTGTGGCGCGCCTTGACGACGCCTGAGCATGTCAAGCAATGGTTCACGCCTAGGCCTTGGATGATCACCGACTGCGAGATCGACCTCAGGCCGGCCGGTCTGTTCCGGACGCGCATGCAGTCGCCCGACGGCAATGAGGTCAACGACCGCCATTGCTGCTATCTCGAAATCGTGCCGAACGAGCGACTGGTGTGGACGGATGCACTGCTGCCGGGCTATCGGCCGTCAGGGGAGCCGTTCATCACAGCGGTCATTTCCCTGCAACCGGACGGCAAGGGCACGCGCTACACCGCCACCGCCATCCATCGCGACGAGGCGACCCGCAACAACCATGAAGAGATGGGTTTCTTCGATGGCTGGGGCACGGTGGCCGATCAGCTTGCGCAGTACGTGAAGACCATTTGAGCCTCTCACATGGCGGCCTGGGACATCGTCCCGGCCGCCATGCTTATTTTTCAACCTTCAGCGACGAGACCGAGTTCCCGCAAGCCGATGGTATTTCACGGCCTCAATAATAAAAGCGCTCTTCGGTGATCTTGCCGTTTTTGACCGTGTAGAGGCCAACTTCATCCATGGTGACACGCTCGCCGGTAGCCTTGGGCGTTATGTCGAACTTGAAGCGCACCGCGAACTGGTCTCCGTTGACGTAGGGGCCCTCGACCGAGCCGCCATGCACTTCGTTGTTCTCCTGCCACCACTGGCCCTTCTGCCTGAGCGCCTCCTTGCCATGGGAGATGGCCATCGGCCCCGCCATGGCTTCGAGACTGACTATATCATCGGCGTTGTACTTCTCGGCAGCAGCTTCGTTATCGCCCTGCTTGAGCAGCTCGGTGAAATCCTTGGCAATTTCCGCGATGGTCATTTGTATTCCTCCTGTCAGACGCACTGCAAATGGGGAACAGCTTGCTGGCCTGCCATCGTCGGGCCACGTCGTAGCTGACAAGCCATGTCAGCATGATGGTCCCGCGGACATATGACGATGATTTGGGGCGTCTACATCGCGGGCCGGGCATCGTCCTGGCCCGTCAATTGCCAACGGTAAGGCACCTCGTACCGACCTTCCTGGATGAAGCTCTGGACGAGCGCAAAATCCCGCACTGTCCAACTGATGCGGTCAATCGCCCTTTCGCGAATTTTGGGCACTCCCACTTTGTCACGAAGCAGCGTGACATGCGGTTCAATGGATTTTGTGAGAAAGAGCTTTAACGGGCTATCCGAAATCACCGCTGTGAGGTTTCGCCAGAATTCTTGCAGCGAAGGATTGCCGTCGCTGTTGCGTAAAACAAGCGCGCCACCGCCAAAAGCGCACAAACGATCAAAAGAAACGTCGAATGGTTTTGCGACAATCATCGAGCCTATGTGGTGAGCGAGTTCTACCAACCCCTCCGGCAATCCGTCATGGTCGCCGAGTCCAACAAGCGAGATGTGATTGGCAACTATTTTCCCTTTCAGCCCGAGTTCCTGCCGCCAAGTGGTTGCTTGTAAAGCGATAGGGTCGGCGATGGCGCCTTCCATCAGGTGACAGAAGAACAACCGATCAGTGCGACGACGCCTGCTCCGCTCATGCCAATTGAAAGATGTTTGACCGTTTTCGGCTGTGTTGAATGTGGGCAGTTCGTTCATGTCCTTACTCTTTTTGCGCCACCCATCTCCGCCAAGTCCGAGACTTTAGAACAAAAAGGGAACATTGCAAGCGAAATGAAGCGAGCGTTGGGGCTTTCCGGATCCGCGCCCGCGAGTTCAACGGTCGAAGAAGCCCCTGCTGAGTTGGACTGGAAGCCTACGCCCTCAACCTCGAGGAAATCGTTGATATCCCAATCGGCATATTCGCGATCATTGCCCGACTGCTTGTAGCCGCCGAACGTGCGACGTGTGCTCCGTTTTTGGATACCAATGAAACTAACCTGGTAGCACCGGGCAGTTGGCGCCGCGGCGCAGGCTGATGTGGGCCACGTCGCCGACGCTGAATTGAAAACCCTCGGCCTGGCGCGGCGCGTCGATGACGACAGGTGCGCCTTGCCCGAGTTCGGCATGCAGGCGCAGCGTGCGGCCGTGAAAGACGATGCTGTTGACGCGTGCCGGCGCCGTGCCGGCTGCGGCTTCGGTCGTCGCCAGGAGATCCTCCGGTCGCACGCCGACGGTGCGCATGGCCCCTTCGGTGGGAGCGTCGCCTGTTTCGGAAATGGCTTCCAGCGGCAGAGCGCCGGCGGCGAAACGCAGGCGATCGCCATCGCGGCCGATGAAACGCGATTGCAGCAGGTTCATCGTGCCGATGAAGCTGGCGACGAATGTGGTGGCCGGCCGATCATAGAGGGTGGCCGGCGGCGCGATCTGCTCGATGCGGCCCTTGTTCATGACGACGATGCGGTCGGAGATCGACAGCGCTTCGGTCTGGTCATGGGTGACCATGACGAAGGTGGTGCCGAGCCGCGACTGCAGCCGCTTCAATTCAACCTGCATCTGCTCGCGCAGATGCGCGTCGAGCGCCGATAGCGGCTCATCGAGCAGCAGCACGCGTGGCTCGCAGACGATGGCACGCGCCAGCGCAACACGCTGGCGCTGGCCGCCCGACAGTTCGGAGACGCGAGCGCCGATCTTGTCGGCGAGACCGACCATGTCAAGCGCTTCACCGGTGCGCCTTGCCTGTTCGGCCCCGGACAATTTTCGCAACGACAGGCCGAAGCCGACATTTTCAGCGACGTTCATGTGCGGAAACAGCGCGTAGTCCTGGAACACGGTGTTGACCGGCCGATCGAAGGGCCGCAGCGCTGTAATATCACGGCCGTCGAGCAGCACCTTGCCGCGCGACGGGCTTTCGAAACCGGCTATCACGCGCAGGCTGGTGGTCTTGCCGCAGCCCGACGGCCCAAGCAGGGTGATGAACTCGCCGCTGACAATGTCGAGATCGACGGCGTCGAGCCCGACGATGCCGCCGGGAAAGATTTTTGAAACCGTTTGCAGCCGGACGAGTGGATCAGGCGCCATCGCGAACCTCGGACGGCTTGGTGGTGTTGACCCAGAGGATCTGGCAGCGCTCGGCGCCGGGATTGCGGAAGGCATGCAAAAGCGTGCTCTTGAACGCAAAACTGTCGCCGGCCTTCAGCACATAATTTGTCGAATCCACCACCAGTTCGACTTCGCCGGCCAGCACGAAGCCGAACTCATGGCCGGCATGGGCGTAAGCTTCGGCGGTGCCGCCGCGGGCTTCCACCGTCACCAGCATGCCGGTCAGCGTCGCGCCCGGCGGTGACAGCAGCGCCTTGGCAATGCCTTCCGATTTGACCGGGATTTGCCGCCGCTTGTCGGCACGCACGCAATAGAGATCGTTGACGGCATCGTTGCCGTCGGCGATCAGCGCCGACGGCTCGATGTCGAGGGCGGCGGCGAGCGGCCAGATCACCTTGACGCGCAGCGAGGACATGCCGCGCTCGATCTGGCTCAATGCACCGATCGACACGCCGGCTTTTGCCGCAAGATCGGCCAGCGACAGGCTGCGCTCCAGCCGCAGCGCCCGCACGCGCCGGCCGACCCGCACATCGGCATCGTCCTTCGGCTTCTCAGCCGCTTCATCCAGAACATCCATCGGTCGGTCCTTGTTGCGGTCTCTGGGGCCAGCGCCTGACAAAGGCCTGCCTCGGGATTGAATTCGCACTTTTACCAGGCGTCGGCGCCGCCCCTCATCCGCCTGCCAGCCCCCTTCTCCCCGTATAGTGACGGGGAGAAGGGGGCTGGCCGCGACCTTGGCGCCTTTTTTGCGACGCAGGTGACTAGCGAAACCGGCGATGAGAGCGCCCCTCTCCCCGTCACTATACGGGGAGAGGATGCCGGCAGGCAGGTGAGGCGTAAACTTCAACAATAGTCGTCCAATCGCCCAATACAGCCGAAGCTCACCCGCCTGCCTTGACCTTTTCGAACATCTTGGCGAGGTCGTCATTCTGTTTCATCGGTCCGGTGAAGATGGTGGTCTTCAGCATCACCTCCGGATCCGACGGCAGCTGCAATTTCTCCAGCTCCTCCTTCGGCACGGTGGCAAAAGCGGAGTTCAGCGAACTGCCATAGCCATAGGCCTCGATCAGGTATTTGCCGGAGTCGGCTTCCAGCCGGCTGTTGATGAAGTCATAGGCGAGGTCGACATTCTTGGCGTCCTTGAGCATGACAAAGCCGCAGGCCCAGGTCAGCATGCCCTCCTTCGGCTTCATGAACTCGACCGGCACGCCCTGCTTCTTGAGCGAGGTGGCCGACGCGTTCCAGGTCATGGCGGCGACCAATTGGCCGCTGGCCAGCGCCTGTTCGACCGAGGTCATGTCGGTGGTGTAGTTGGAGAGCAGCGGGCGCTGTTCGCGCAGCTTCTCGGCCACCTTGTCCATTTGCTCCGGCGTCATGTCGAACGGATTGACGCCGGCGAGCAGCGCCGCCACGACAGGCGTGTCATGCACCGCGTCGATCGTCGCCATGCGGCCGGCATACTGCTTGTCCCACAGAAGGTTCCAGCTCGCTTCCGGGTTCTTCACCAGATCGGTGCGGTAAAGGATCGAGGTGTTGCCCCAGTCCCACGGCACCATCCAGACCTTGCCGTCGCCGGCCTGCAGGTCGG
This sequence comes from Mesorhizobium sp. M1066, assembly GCF_040318635.1. Taxonomy (NCBI): domain Bacteria; kingdom Pseudomonadati; phylum Pseudomonadota; class Alphaproteobacteria; order Hyphomicrobiales; family Phyllobacteriaceae; genus Mesorhizobium; species Mesorhizobium sp. M1066. The sequence continues at coordinate 104,774 of NZ_JAMYMR010000007.1, read as the reverse complement.
GCAGGTTCTTGAACACCGGGAAAATCGAATCCCAGTTCTTGATCCGCTTGGTGTCGATCGGCTGCAGCAGGCCTTCCTTGTTCCAGCGCGCCACCTTGTCATAACAGGGATGCGCGATGTCGGGGCGGAAGCCGGCCTTGACCTTGGTGAAGGCGTCATCGTCGTCACCGAAGATCGAGGCCTCGACGCCATCGGGATGCGCAGCCAGGAAGCTCTTGTTGAAATCGGGCAGTTCGTAGCCCGACCAGGTGAAATATTGCAGCTTGTCGCCGGCAAAAGCGACGGTCGACGACAGCGCCAGCGCGAACGCCGTCAATCCAGCGCAAACAGTCTTTGCAGAGATCGATTTCAGGTCGAATGCCATTGCAGTTCTCCTCTCTTGGTTTGTTTTGGTTGTGATGGATCCGCGGGCTTTGGCGCCGTGGCGGACAAGCCGCGATGGCGCAGGATTTCGGCTGCTGCAGCGATGACGAAGGACACAGCCAGGATCGACGTGCCCAGCGCCATGACCGTCGGCAGCGATTTTGGAAAACGCAGCTGGCTCCAGATGTAGAGCGGCAGCGTCGGCTCGGTGCCGGCCAGGAAGAAGACGACGATGAATTCGTCGAAGGAGATCAGGAAGGCCAGCATGAAGGCCGAAACGATGGCCGGCAGGCTGAGCGGCAGCATGACCCGCCGGAAGGTCGTCCAGTCGGAGGCGCCGAGATCGAGCGCCGCCTCGCGAATGGTTTTCGGGATGGCGGCGAAGCGGCTGCGCATGATCACCACGGTCGTCGGCAGCGCCACCAATATGTGGCCGAGAACGATGGCGATGCGCGATGGCCCCAGACCGATGAGGTTGATGAGGATCAGCAGCGATATACCGACGATGACGCCGGGGATCAGGATCGGCAGCCGGGCGATGGCGCTGATGGTGGCGGCCAGCGGCGAGCGGCCGTAGAGGTCCATGTAGGATACTGTGATGCCGCACAGCGTCGCACCCGTGGCGGCGATGGCGCCGATGACGAGGCTGTTCAACAGCGCACCGGTCAGCGCCGAATTACCGAACAAAGTCGCGTACCATTGCAAGGTAAAGCCTTGCAGGGGAAACGCTGCCTGGATCGAGTTGTTGAAGGAAAACAGCGGGATCAGCAGGACCGGCAGATAGAGAAAGACCAGATAGGCGACGACGTAGACGCCGAGCCAGCGGCCGCCTCCCTGCGTGCGTGCAGCGCTCATGTGCGGCTGCCAAATCTGCGGTCGGCGAAACGCGCGACCAGCACCACGCACAGGATGACCAGCATGACGGCGACGGAGAGTGCGGCGCCAAACGGCCAGTCATTGGCCTTGCCGAATTGCGCCTGGATCAGCGTACCGATCATCGTGCTGGCCGGACCGCCGACGAGAGCCGGCGTGACATAGTCGCCGACCGTCGGCACGAAGACGACAAGGGCTGCCGCCAGCACGCCCGGCATCGAATTGGGCAGCACGACACGGCGGAAAGAGGTGAAGGGCCGCGCGCCGAGATCGGAAGCGGCCTCGATCAGCGATTTCGGGATGGTGTCCAGCGCCACGTAGATCGGCAGGATGGCGAAAGGCGCGTAGGCGTGCGCCAGCGTGACGACGACGGCGGCCGGCGTGTTGAGAAAGGCCAATGTCGGCTCGGACCAGATTCCGCTTTCGATCAGCGCCGAGTTCAAAACGCCATTGTAGGCGAGCACGATCTTCCAGGCGAAGACGCGCAGGAGATAGCTGGTCCAGAATGGCAGCGTCACCAGAAACAGCAGCAGGCCGCGCCGCCGGCCGGCGTGGAAGGCAAGATAGTAGGCGACGGGATAGGCGGTGACGACGGTCGCCAGCGTGACCAGAGCGGCAATGATCAGCGAACGCAGCGTCACCGTCCAGTACAGCGGATCGGACACCACGGTGACAAAATTCGCCACGGTGAAGCCGGCGCCGAGCAGCGAACCGTCATTGTTGCGGAAGGCGAGGAAAAGCACGAGGCCGAGGGCAAACAGGATCAGCAGGAAAGTGACCAGAGCGCCCGGCAGCAGCATGGCGACCCGGAAGCCCTGAGAAGACCGGGCCTCTGGCGCTGACGTTGCAACTAGGGTCGACATCGACCTGCCTATCGGAATTTGAAATTGGCTTAGAGTTTTTCATATCCATGAAACTGTCAAGCGGAATCCCAAACGGAAACCCATCGACAGGAATTGCTTTGGTCAGCGCTCCAACGCATCGAGCAGCCGGTACCAGGCGATGGTCGCGGCGACGCCGACTTGGCGGAAGGCGTGAAACGGGATCGGTCGGATCGGCGAGACCGGGAAGGGCAAATGCCTGGCGTCGCCGCTTTGGAGATAGCCGGCGATGCGCTCGCCAAGAGCGGTCATCAGGCCGACACCACGACCCTGGCAGCCGACCACGGCCAGCAGGCCCTGCTCCGGCTCGTGGATGTGCGGCAGATGGTCCGGCGTCATCGCCACGCGGCCGAACCAGCGCTTCTCGATGGCGATGCCGGACAGCATGGGATAGAGCCGCCGCAGCGCCCGCTCGAGATGCGCCCAGTCGCTGGCGCTCGTCGGCAGCGCCGTGCGACCCCGCCCGCCAAGCACCAGCCGGCCGTCGGCGCTCTTGCGGTAGTAGACGAGGATGCGCCTGGAGTCCGACACCGCCTGCCCTTCCGGCAGGATCGGGGCCGCCTGATTGGGCGGCAATGGCGCTGTGGCGATCTGGAAGGAATGCAACGGCACGATCGTCTCGGCGAGACCGGGGATCAGACCGTCCGTATAGGCATTGGTCGCCAGCACGACCGCCTTTGCCTGCAATTGCACCCCGTTCTCGGTTGAGATCCGCCAAACGCCGGCGCTCTTCTCCAACCGGACCACCTTCTGGTGTTCGGCGATTTTCGCGCCCGCAGCCGCGGCAATTCGTGCTAGTTCCGACGTGTAAGCAAGCGGATCGATGACACCGGCGCGGCGATCGAGCCAGCCGCCGAGATAGCCCTGCGCACCGGTCTTGGCCGCGATCTCCGCTGCGTTCAGCAACTGGACATCCGCGCCCCGTGCCCGCCATTGCCGGTCACGGTTTCCCGCCGCCTTCAGCGCGGCCTCGGTGTGCGCCGCCTGGATCCAGCCATTGCGAACGAACGGCACCGCCAGCTTCTCGTCGCGGATCAGCTCGAACACCGCATCGGCGGTCGATGCCGCAAAATTGACAAGCGCCTCGCCGCGCTCAAGGCCAAAATGCTCCAGCAGCCATTCCGGATCGTATTTCAGGCCGGGAATGACCTGGCCGCCATTCAAGCCTGATGCGCCCTGGCCGATCTCGCCGGCGTCCAGCACCTGCACCGACAGGCCAAGCCGGGCGGCATGCAAGGCGGTCGATAAGCCCATGATGCCACCGCCAACAATGGCGAGATCGACACGTTCGCCATTGGGAAGCGATTGAAACGTGGAAGCTGCCTGTGGCTTGCGCCAGATCGGATCGGAGAATGCTGTCGCCAAGGGTCACCTGAATGCGCTGCGATTGGTGAAAATCCTAGTCAGAATTTCACATTTTTGAAAGAGCACTCCGGCTTTCGGCTGGGGACGGCCGCCGAGGCGATCGGAGACCCAGCGTTCGTATCGCCTCGGCGGGATAGACCTTTGACGGGAATCCGGTGAAAGTGCCGCGCCGATCCGGCCACCCACATTGACGATCACTTCGCCACATTGTCGATCACTCAGAGGACAGAGCGCTATGACGAACCCGACCCACCTGCCCACCGAGGGCCTTTTTGTCGGACGCGCCAGAGGTAGCGATGCCGCATATCCGCTGGTCGTCACGGTGCGCGATGGCACGGTCTTCGACATCACCTCGCGTGCGGCACCAACCATGCGAGACCTTTGCGAGATGGCTGACCCCGCTGGGCATGTCCGCTCGGCCGAGGGCAGACCGATCGGATCGCTCGATGACATCGCCGCCAACAGTTTTGAGACCGGGCGCGATCCAGCAAAACCCTACCTGCTCTCACCGGTCGACCTGCAGGCGGTCAAGGCATCGGGCGTTACCTTCGTCGTCAGCCTGCTGGAACGGGTGATCGAGGAACAGGCGCGCGGTTCGGCTGAAAAAGCCGATGCCATCCGCGCCGACATCGCAGGACTGATCGGCCACGATCTGTCGAAGCTGAAGCCCGGTTCGCCCGAAGCGATGGAGATCAAGGCCAAGCTGATTTCGCGCGGCGCCTGGTCGCAATATCTGGAAGTGGGCATCGGCCCCGATGCCGAGATCTTCACCAAGTGCCAGCCGATGGCCTCGGTGGGCTTCGGCGCCGATGTCGGGCTGCACCCGGTGTCGACCTGGAACAATCCGGAACCCGAGATCGCCATGATCGCCGCCTCCAGCGGCAGGATCGTCGGCGCCACCATCGGCAATGACGTCAATCTGCGCGACGTCGAAGGGCGTTCGGCGCTGCTGCTCGGCAAGGCCAAGGACAACAATGCCTCGGCCTCGCTCGGCCCCTTCATCCGCCTGTTCGACGACAAATTCTCCATCGATGACGTCAAGCGCGCCGTCGTGCGCCTGAAAGTCGAGGGCGAGGACGGGTTCTCGTTGGAGGGCGCAAGCTCGATGGCCGAGATCAGCCGCTCGCCGGAGGAACTGGTCGCCGCGGCCATAGGGCCGCACCACCAGTATCCGGACGGGCTGGCGCTCTATCTCGGCACCATGTTCGTTCCGTCCAAGGATCGCGGCGAGAAGGGCAAGGGGTTTACCCACAAGGTCGGCGACATCGTCACCATCTCGTCGGAGAAATTCGGTGCGCTGGTCAACCGGGTGCGGCTCTCGCCCGACTGCCCGCACTGGACCTATGGCGCCAGCCATCTGATGCGGGAGCTAGCCAGAGCCGATCTGATCTAGCAACTGGTATCGTCGACGCCCTGCCAGAGCGCTACGGACCTGGTCCCGTGGCGTGTATGGTCGCAAGAGTGCCCCTTGTCGGCGCAGGCCGCGTTCGCGCGACCCGAAACAATCACACCAATTATCCGACAGTCGGAAAATCACCTCAACTGATGCAATCTGATGGGACCGCTGATGACGACCCGTCAGGCGCCCACTACACCTGCAGATGGAGGCTTGGCAGATGGAGGCTTGCCATCCGTCGAAAAAGGGGATGCTCTGACGCCTTCAATCGGCACTGGCAAAAGACGCGGAACAAGGGACGGATTTTGAACTGACCATCTACAAACGGGAGGAAATCAAATGCTGACACGGCTAAGACTCGTTCTATACGGCCTGTTGGTGGCGCTGATGGTGATACCAGCAGCGGCACAGGCCAAGACGTTCTACTGGATTTCGCATGGCGGCCCGGCCGATCCGGTCTGGACCTACTTCCTGGCCGGCGCCAAGCAATGGGCCAAGGATACCGGCAACACGGTCAACACCTCGTTCCACAATGGCGATGTCGCCTCGCAGCAGGAAGCGGTTCGCGCCGCCCTCTCCGCCAAGGCCGATGGTATCGTCACCACGAGCCCTGATCCGGGCAGCCTGATCGAGATCGTCAAGGAAGCGCGTGCGGCGAAAGTGCCGATCATCAATTTCAACACGCCCGACCCTAAAGCCGACTTCAACGCCTATGTCGGCGGCGACAATGTCACCTTCGGCAAGCATTGGGCACAGTATCTGGTCGACAAAGGCCTGGTGAAGAAGGGCGACTTCGTCTGGATGCCGGTCGAGATCCCCGGTGCCACCTATGGCGTGCAGGAAGAAGAAGGCATCAAGAGCGTCTTCGAGCCGCTCGGCATCACCTATGAAATCACCGAAGCGACGCTCGACCAGGCTGAAGTGATCAACCGCATGGTCGACTACCTCACTGCCAACAAGGCCAAGGTCAAGGCGATCATCGGCCTGGGCGATCTCGTCACCGGCTCGATCAAGCGGGTGTTCGACCAGGTCGGCATCAAGCCGGGCGAAATCCCGGTTGTCGGCTGGGGCAACTCGCTCGACACCACCCAGGAAGTGCTGAACGGCTACGTCAATGCCGGCCAGTGGCAGGACCCGCAGGCGACCAGCTATGTCGCGCTTTCGCTGGCCAATATGGCCGCCGGCGGAATTCCTCCGGGCTTCAACGTCATCACCGGCGCGCTCTACGAAAAGGACACCGCGCAGATCTACGACGATATCCTGTCCGGCAAGTAACATCCAATCTCAACAGTCGCGGCCGCCCAACGGTCGCGACTGGCTCTCCATTTCGCCGAGCCCTTCGCACGCGATGTGCAACGCTCAGCCTTCCACTCATGTCGCGGATTGCCTGTGGAAAATCATTCGCTCGTCCAACGCCTGATCGCACGGCCGGAATTCGGCCCTTTCGTGCTGCTCGTCGTCGAGATCGCCGTTTTCTGGAGTTTCAACCACGACTTCCTGTCGCCGCAGAACATCTCCAACACGCTGGCCTTCACGGTCGAGCTCGGCCTGATCGCGCTGGCGATGACGCTGTTGATGACGTCGGGCGAGTTCGACCTCTCGGTCGGTTCCCTGTTCGGCTTCTCGCCGGTCTTGATGTGGACCCTGTTCAACAGCGGCCTGACCTCCCTTGAGGTCGGCTTTGTCGCCGCGCTGCTGGTCGCCGCCTGCATCGGGCTGGTCAATGGCTGGTTCGTGACGCAGCTCAAGATCCCGTCCTTCCTGGTGACGCTCGGCATGCTGCTTGTGGTGCGCGGCACCGCCCTTTTCGTCACCGACGGTTTTCCGCAGCGCACCTGGAGTGCGGAGGGCAACTGGCTGGCCGAAGCGCTGGTCGGCGATTTCTTCATCGGACCGTTCCGCATCTACATGTCGCTGTTCTGGTTCATCGCCGCGGCGATCGCGCTCGGCTATGTGCTGACGCAAAGCCGCACCGGCAACTGGATCCAGGCGGCCGGCGGCAACCCGAGTGCTGCAAGGGCGCGCGGCGTCAATGTCAGCGGCGTCAAGATCGGCCTGTTCGTGCTGTCGTCGGTCATGGCTTCGCTTGCCGGCGTCATCTCGTCGCTGCGCACCTCGGCGGCCAACCCCAACAGCGGCACCGGCTATGAACTGGAAGTCATCGCCATGGTGGTGATCGGCGGAACCGCGCTGACCGGCGGGCGCGGCACGATCATCGGCACCGTGCTCGGCATCCTGATCCTGCGCGTGATGCGCAACGGCATCGTGCTGATCGGCGTGCCCGGCCTTGCCTACAACATCTTCATCGGCGCTATCATCCTTGGCATGATGGCGCTGCATTCATGGCTGGAACGCCGGCATCAGGCAGGGACTTGAACCATGGCCGAGCCACTGATCCGCATGACGAACATCCGCAAGTCCTACGGCCGCGTGCAGGCGCTGGAGGATGCCAATTTCCACGTCAATGAACGGGAGATCGTCGGCTTGCTCGGCGACAATGGCGCCGGCAAGTCGACGCTGATCAAGGTGCTCTCGGGTGCCGTTCCGCTGACCAGCGGCGATATCTTCATCCGCGGCAAGAAGGTAAGCCTGCGCAGCACCAGCGACGCCATCGCCCACGGCATCGAGACCATCTACCAGGACTCGGCGCTGGTCACGCAATTGTCGATCGCCCGCAATCTGTTCCTCGGCCGCGAGCCGATCAAGCCGCCGCGCTTTCTCAACCGGATGGACCAGGACGCGATGAACACGGTTGCCCGCGACTTGCTCAAGCAGGTCGGCATCTCGAAGAACATCCCGCCGACGACGCCGATCGGCTCGCTCTCCGGCGGCGAGCGCCAGGCGGTGGCGATCGCGCGCGCCATGCATTTCGACAGCGACCTGATCATTCTCGACGAGCCGACCAACAATCTCGGCGTCGCCGAAACACAGGGTGTGCTGAGCTTCGTGCGCAGCGCCCGCGATTCCGGCCATTCCTGCATTTTCATCGCCCACAATATCCACCATGTCTTCCAGGTGGTCGACCGCATCGTCGTGATGCGCCGGGGCAAGGTGGTTGCTGACGACATAGACCCCAAGAAGACCAGCGTAGCGGAGGTCGAACGGATCATCACCGGCATGTCGGACAAGGAGATCCGCGATGCCATCGCCGATGGCAAGCCATCGCACTGAGAATGGTGATGGGCAGCAATCACCCGTCACGTCAGATCGCATCGCTTGTCTGACGCGCCATCGCATGGCGAACAGGATTGCAGCATGAAAGCCACAGTCTCGGATACCGCACGCAACTGCGGGCTGTGGGTTACGGCATGAAAGCCACTGTCTCCGATATCGCTCGTAGCTGCGGGCTATCGACCGCAACGGTCGACCGGGTGCTCAACAACCGGCCGGGTGCGAGTGCGGCCAACCGCCAGCGCGTCATGGAGGCGGCCAAGCAAGTCGGCTATCTGCCGGTCGCCGATCAGGTGACGCTACCCTCGCGGCCCGCCCACCTTGAATTCCTGCTGCCGATCGGCAGCAATGCCTTCATGCGCGATCTCGCCGGGCACATTGAGGACTACGCGGCGCGCCTGCCGCTTGTTGCCTCGTGCCGGATCCATAACCTCGCCGGTATCTCGCCGAACGCGCTGCAGAGCGCTGTCGAAAACCTTTCGCTCAGGGCCAATGGCGTCGGTGTCATCGCCGTCGATCATCCGCGTACGCGCAACATCCTGCGCGACATCGTCGATGCCGGCATGCGCCTGGTGACGCTGGTGTCCGATGTTCCGGCGGCACCGCGCGCGGCCTATGTCGGCATCGACAACCGGGTGGCGGGACGAACGGCGGCGCTGCTGATGGGACGCTTCCTTGGCGGCCGCATCGGTCATCTGGCGATGGTCGTCGGCTCACGTTCCTATCGCGGCCACGAGGAACGCGAAATGGGTTTCCGCTCGGTGCTCAGTGAGGAGTTTCCCAATCTGACCGTCAGCACCGCCGTCGAGGTCAACGACGAGCCCGATGCCAGCTACACCGAGACCATGAAGGCGCTGCACGACGAGCCGGAGCTGCTCGGCATCTATTGCGTCGGAGCTGGACATTCGGGCGTTGCAAAGGCGATCCGCGAGGCCAGGCCGAACCGCAAGCCGGTGTTCATCTGCCACGACTTGACCAAGGACACGCGTGGTCATCTCGTCGACGACCTGCTCGATGTCGTCATCGACCAGAATGCCAGGCTGATCGCGGAACAGTCGGTCATTCGCCTGCTCGGCTCGATTGCCTCCTCGGCACCCTATCTGACGCGCAAGTTCATCGAACCGCGCTTGATCTTCAGGGAAAACGTCCCCGTGCAGTAATGCGAAATGGCTTGGCTAAACCGGGTTTCCGGATTTGTACGATAATTGGCACGGCAAATCTGCACAGCAGCTATGCAAGTTTCTTTGTTGCCGAATCGTTGGGCAACTCGTAGGTTCTGGTTGTCGGCCATCTACTCCTCCCAGATGCGATGCCGACGCTGAATGGGGTGCACCTCCTCCCGCGCCACATTCGAAAATCGAGCCCGCTGCCACCTCCTCCCGGCAGCGGGCTTTTTTCGTTTGGCCGGCAGGAATGGCGAGCACAGCGACACCAAAGCACGCCCAGTCATCGCAGATGGAATAACGCACGTTGACAGGCGACGGACCCCGTCAACCGGCGGCTGCGCCCCGGAAAGAAGCGATCAATCCTTCAGCCATGCGCACGAACTGCGTGCTCGGACCTTCCGAACCCACAGTCTGTACACTAACCCGCGCACCCTCGAGCAGAAGCGACAGCGTATCGGCGAGCAGTTCAGCCTGGCCGATGCCCGCGTCCCGACATAGCGTCACAAGGCGCTCGCGCTGGGCTTCTTTGAGTTCCTTGATCACCAGCCTGGCCGGATGGTCCGGCTCGGTCAGTTCAGCGGCGGCGTTGGCCATGTCGCAGCCGCGCCCGTCCGCATTGAGCATGGCAGCCGCCTTGCGAACCCAGGCATGCAGCTGGGCAAGCTTGTCACCAGGAAATTCGGCATCGAACGCATCCCACATGGCGCCGGCCTTGGCCGCATTGGCGCGCAGGCATTCGACGATCAGTTCGTCCTTGGATTCGAAGTGACGATAGAGCGTCATCTTGTTCGTGCCGGCAGCTTCGGTGATGGCGTCGACGCCGACGCCCTTGATGCCATGCTTGTGGAACATGTCGCGTGCCGTCTCCAGGATCCGATCCCGGGGACGAGAGCGCTCCACGATGCCGTCTGTCATCATGATCTCCTTTCGTTTCCAAAAAACCCTCGGCCACCTCTTGACTAGGGTGTTACCGGTCTGTAACTTCCAGAATGTTACTTACTGGTAACACCTATATCGTCCACCGTCAATAACAAGGCCGTGAACTGCCCTGCCAGACGAGAGGGGCGAGAAACTGCCAATCATGCGGCCTCGGCCGGTGAAGAGATTAAAAACGGTTCGCGAGCATGGGCTGCGAATCGACAGACAAGGAGCCGGCCAATGCCACAGCGCCGCGATCTTACCATAGATGAGGCCGTCCGGGATCCGATGATCCGGCTGGTCATGAAAGCCGATGGCGTCGACCCGCGCGCCTTCGAGACGATGCTGCGCTCGCTCGCAGATGCGCAGCGCCACGAGGTGCCGTTGCTGCATTCGCGGGACGGCCTCGGCGACAAGCGCGGCCAGAGGCTGTCCAGGGTTGCCAGCGCCTTCGGGCGGGCAACAGCAGCCGGAGAGGCGTGCGTGTCGTGGTAAACTTTTTCATCCACCGTCCGATCTTCGCCTCTGCGATCGCCATCATCATGGTGCTCGCCGGGTCGATTTGTTATTTCCTGCTGCCCGTCTCGCAGTTTCCCGACATCACACCGCCGCAGGTCGTGGTCAGCGCCCATTATCCGGGCGCCAGCGCGCAAGTGGTGGCCGATACGGTGACGACGCCGCTGGAGCAGCAGATCAACGGCGTGCAAGGCATGACCTACATGTCGTCGACGAGCTCCAATGACGGCTCCTCGACCATCACCATCACCTTCGATGTCGGCTATTCGCTGAGCACCGCCGCCGTCGACGTGCAGAACCGCGTCTCGCAGGCCGCCTCGTCGCTGCCGGCGATCGTCAACCAGGGCGGCGTGACGATCAAGAAGCAAAACCCGAACTTCGTCCTCATCGTCAACCTGACTTCGCCCGACAGTTCGGTCGATCCGGTGGCGCTGAGCAATCTTGCCTATCTGCAGGTGGTCGATCCGCTGAAGCGCCTGCCCGGCGTCGGCGATGTGCAGATCTTCGGCGAGCGGCGCTATTCGATGCGCGTCTGGCTCGATCCCGACAAGCTCGCCAATCTCGGCATCACCGCCGTCGATGTGCAGAACGCCATCGCCGAGCAGAATGTCCAGGTGGCGGCCGGCAAGATTGGCCAATCGCCGGCCCCGGCTGGCACCGCCTTCGAGATGCAGGTCAACGCCGTCGGCCGGTTGAGCGATCCAAAGGAATTCGGCGACATCGTCGTGCGCGCCAACACCGACACCGGCTCGCTGGTCAGGCTGCGCGACGTCGCCCGCATCGAGCTCGGCGCGCTGCAATATTCGTCGTCGGCCTTCTTCGGCAAGGACCCGACCGTGGTGCTTGCCGTCTACCAGATGCCCGGCTCCAACGCGCTCGATCTGCAGCAGCGCGTCAAGGACAAGATGCAGGAGCTGTCGGGCCGCTTCCCGAAGGGCGTGTCCTATGCGATGCACTACGACACGACGCGCTTCGTCTCGGCATCGATGCATGACGTGCTGATCACGCTCGGCGAAGCGCTGGTGCTGGTCGTCGCCGTGGTGTTCCTCTTCCTGCAAAGCTGGCGCACGACGATCATCCCGACCATCGCCATTCCGGTGTCGCTGGTGGCGACGCTGGTCGTCATGGAGATGCTCGGCTTCTCGCTCAACATGCTCTCCCTGCTCGGCATGGTGCTGGCGATCGGCCTCGTCGTCGACGACGCCATCGTCGTGGTTGAGAATGTCGAACGACAGCTGGAGGCCGGACTCAAGCCGCTTGCGGCGACCAAGGCCGCGATGCGCGAGGTCACCGGACCGATCATCGCCACCACCGCGGTGCTGATGGCGGTGTTCGTGCCGGTCGCCTTCATTCCCGGCGTCTCCGGCAAGCTCTACAACCAGTTCGCGCTGACCGTGGCGATCTCCGTCGGCATCTCCGCCTTCAACTCATTGACGCTCAGTCCCGCGCTCAGTGCGGCCTTCCTGCGCCATCGCGGCGAGACGCAGTTCGCCCCGTTCCGCTGGTTCAACACCGGCTTCGACAGGCTATCGCATGCCTACGCCAATGGCGTACGCATTCTCATCCGCTTGCGCTGGATCATGCTCGGCCTGTTCGCGGCCGGCCTTGTCGCCACCTACTTCGTCTGGCAGCGCCTGCCCTCGACCTTCCTTCCGGTCGAGGACCAAGGCTATTTCTTCGTCGTCATCCAGTTGCCCGACGGCGCGTCGCTGGAACGCACCGACGCGGTGGCGCAGAAGGCGCGCGACATCCTGCAGGCGACGCCCGGCGTCGAGATTGTCGGTTCGATCAGCGGCCTGAACTTTCTGACCAGTGCGGCGCAGTCGAACTCGGCGGTCGAATTCGCCATCCTCAAGCCTTGGGAAGAACGCGGTCCCGACCAGAGCGCGTCGAAGCTCGTCGCCGACGTGCGCGGCAAGCTGATGCAGATTCCGGAAGCTTTTGCGCTGAGCTTCGATCCGCCGTCGATACCGGGTATCGGCACCACCGGCGGCTTCGAATTCGTCGTCGAGGATCTGACCGGCCGCGGCAGTTCAGCTCTCAATGACGCCACGCAAGCCGTGATCGCCGAGGCGCGCAAACAGCCGGAAATCAACCCGCAGCAGCTGTTCTCGCCGTTCTCGACCTCGACGCCGCAGTTCAACTACGACCTCGACCGCAGCAAGGCCAAACTGCTCGGCCTCAACCTGCCCGATGTCTTCAACACGCTGCAGATCTATCTCGGCTCGCTATACGTCAACGACTTCAACCTGTTCGGCCGCACCTTCCGGGTGACCATCCAGGCCGACAAGGATGCACGTGCGGGTGCCGCCGACATTTCGCGGCTCTATGTGCGCAATGCCTCCGGCGGCATGGTGCCGCTCTCGACGCTGGGCAAACTCGTGCCCTTCGTCGGCCCGGAGACCGTGCCGCACTACAACAACAACGCCTCGGCCTCGATCAATGGCGGTGCCGCACCCGGCTTTTCCTCAGGCCAGGCGGTTGCCGCGATGGAACGGGCCGCTGCCATTGCGCTGCCAAGGGATTTCGGTTTCGAATGGACCGGCATCACCTTCCAGGAGCTCAAGGCAGGATCGATCGCGTCCGTCGTCTTCGGCCTCGCCATCGTCTTCGTCTTCCTGATCCTGGCGATGCAATATGAGAGCTGGGCGATGCCGTTCATGGTGCTGCTGGCGGTGCCACTGGCCCTGTTCGGCGCCTTCGTGGCCTTGTTGCTGCGCGGCATGCAGATCGACGTCTACTCGCAGATCGGCTTCGTCATGCTGATCGGTCTGGCGGCCAAGAACGCGATCCTGATCGTCGAGTTCGCAAGGCGACGGCGCGAGGAAGGCCTCAGCATCGTCGACGCGGCGATGGAGGCGGCACGGCTCAGGCTGCGGCCGATCCTGATGACGGCCTTCGCCTTCATCCTCGGCGTGCTGCCGCTGATGTTTGCGACCGGCGCCGGTGCGGCAAGCCGGCAGTCGATCGGCACCACCGTGTTCGGCGGCATGGTCGCGGCGACCATCCTGTCGCTGGTGTTCGTGCCGGTGTTCTACGCGGTCATCGAACAGCTGCGGGAACGCCGCGGCAGTGACGAGCCCGCCTCTCAAGACAATGAACCAACGAGTGAGCACGCTATCCCGCCCCTGGCGGAAGCGGCCGAATAAGATTGGAGACTGATCATGCGTAAATGGAAAATCGCGTTGGGAACGGCTGTCGCGCTGGGAGCGATCTCGGTGGCCAGCGTCCATCTGCTCGACATGGGCAACCTCAGCCTCAATGCCGGCACGGCCGCGGCGACGCCTGCTCCGGCGGCATTCGTCATGCCTGTGCCGGTGGTCAGTGTCGTCAAGAAGACGATCCCGATCTACCTGGACTATGCCGCGCGGACGGAACCGATCCGCAGCATTACCTTGCAGGCCAGGATTCCGGGCTATCTGCAGGAGCAGACCGCAGCCGACGGCGTCGACGTCCGGCAAGGCGACCTTCTCTACAAGATCTCGCCTGACGACTTCCAGGCGGCTCTCGACCAGGCCAAGGCGCAAGTGCAGCGCGACACGGCGACGCTCGACTATGCCCGGTCCAATCTCGGTCGCGGCACCGAGCTCGCCAAGAGCGGCTACCTCGCCAAGGACGGCTTCGACCAGCGCACCAGCACCTTGCGCGAAGCGCAGGCGTCGCTGGCGGTCAACCAGGCGGCGGTCCGCACGGCCGAACTCAATCTGGGCTATGCCGAAATCCGGGCGCCGTTTGCCGGGCGTCTCGGCCGCAACCAGGCTTCGGTCGGAACGCTGGTCAGCGTTGCCGGCACCGTGCTGAACACGCTGGTGCAACTCGATCCGATCTACGTCACCTTCAACCCGAGCGAGACGGATCTGGCCGAGATCGAGCAAGCCCGTGCGAACGGCCCGATCGAAGTGGAGGTGCTGCTCCCCGGCCAGACCGAGGCCAGCCAAAAGGGCGAGCTTACCTTCATCGACAATTCGGTCGACCGCTCGACCGGCACGATCACGGCGCGCGCAACGATCGGTAACGGCAAGTTCACGCTGCTGCCCGGCCAATATGTTCGTGTTCGGCTGCATGTGAGAGAGCAGGCCGACGCGCTCATGGTGCCGCAGACGGCGCTGGGCTCGAGCCAGCTCGGCAAATATCTCTATGTCGTCGGCAAGGGCAACACCGTCGACCAGCGGCTGGTTTCGCTCGGACCGACGAGCGGCGATCAGGTCGCCATCCTCAGCGGCGTCGCCGAGGGCGACCAGGTGATCACGGGCAACCTCCAGAAGATCGGACCCGGAGCGCCTGTATCGCCGATACCGGAAAAGCCGGCCACCTGAACACCCCCGTCAGGACCCGGCTTCAGCGCGGCGCCCCGACCTTCCCACAGGTCGCGGGCGCCGCTCGACTGAGCAGTTCCACCAGACCGGCAACATCGGCGCGGTCGGCCTTGGCCGGCGGCATGAATGCACAGTAGGGATGCCCGAGGCGCACCGAGACGGAGGAGAGCGCAATCAGCCGACCGGCCTCCAGATCGGCGCGCGCCATGACCCGCTGGCCAAGCGCGATGCCCAGGCCGAGCCTTGCCGAGGCGATCGCAAGGCTGGACAGGCCGACGCGGCGCCCGTGCGACGGGTCGGGCGAGCGACTGCCGCCGGATGCCGCGAACCAGTCCGCCCAGGTCGGGTGCGAGGCATAGTTCGGCCCCCAATTGGTGTGGATGAACTGGCTCTCGTGCAAATCCGCCAGACTGGGATCACCATTGCCGTGCCGGTGCCAGAATTCCGGTGCACAGACCGGCAGGACATCGTCATGGACGAGACGAACAAGTTTCAGCCCGGGATAGTGATAGTCGCCATAGCTGATGCGCAGATCGATGTTCTGGCGCATCAGGTCGACCGGATCGTCCTCGACCCGAACGTCGATCGCCATCTGCGGAAAGGCATCGAGAAGTACCGCCAGCCTCGGCGCCAGCCACAGTTCGGCCAACGAGAATGGCACACTGACGACCAGACGCGTCCGCACCCCGCCCTCCAGCATGCGCTGGCCTATGGCGGCGATGTCTCCCAAAGCTTTCGCTGTCTGCGGATAGATGGCGTGGCCGGCGTCGGTGAGCGCGATGCGATTGCCGCTACGCACAAACAGCTGTTTGCCGAACCAGCTCTCGAGGTTGCGGATCTGCTGGCTGACCGCCGCCGACGATACGCCGAGTTCAGAGGCGGCCAAAGTGAAGCTGCCGGCACGCGCCGCAACCTCGAAAGCCTTGATCGCATTCAGCGGCGGCAACCGTTCCACATCGAGTCCGTAAGTTTTTCTTGTTCAATCCTAATTATTTTCTCCGTTGAGAGAAAGATTTTTTTGCCGTCTTCTGTGCTCCGAACCTTGGAGCCTGTGACCATGAAAGACATCCTCGATCTCGACCGCTATCCGCTCGACCGCGAAGGCAGCGCCGAATGGCAGCGCCTCGTCGAACAATCCCTCACTGCGCTCGAAGCCGACGGCATGTTCAATCTCGAAGGGTTTTTGCGCCCCAGCGTGGCTGAAAAAGCCGTGCGGGAAATCCAGCCGGTCATGGCCGCGCGGTCGCATGTGCACAAGCGGATGCACAACATCTACTTCAAGCCGGACATTCCCGAACTGGCGCCCGATCACCCCGCTTTGCGCAAGGTCGAGACCATAAGCCACACCGTCTGTGCCGACCAGATTCCGGGCAGCGTGGTGCTCGCCATCTACGAATACGAACCGCTTTTGCGCTTCCTGGCAGCGACGATGGGCAAGACCAGACTGCATGTGATGCAGGATCCGCTGGCGCGAACCAACGTCATGGCCTATCGCGCTGGCGAGGCTTTGAACTGGCATTTCGATCGTTCCGAATTCACGACGACGCTGTTGTTGCAGGCAGCGGAGCGTGGCGGCGACCTCGAATACCGCACCGATCTGAGGTCGGACGACAATCCCAACTATGACGGCGTCGCAAGGCTGCTGGAAGGGCGCGACCCCGATTCCAAGATCCTGTGCATGAAACCGGGCACACTGAATGTCTTCCGTGGCAAGAACACCGCGCATCGCGTCACCACCGTCGAAGGCGAGCGAGAGCGCATGATCGCGGTGTTTTCCTACTATGAGAAGCCCGGCGTGATGTTCAGCGCCGAGGAGCGCGTCGGCTTCTACGGCCGCGCCGCCTGAGACCGAAGAGGCAATATGCCAGCGGCCCCAAGAATCCGAAGATGACCTCTTGTTAGATTGTCGACAATCTGCTTGTCTTGCTTTCGATTTCCCTGGGAGTGGCCGAATGGCGAAAGCGGATTTCAGTCCGATCGCGGACACGACGCGCCGCGCCGAGATCGTCGCGCTGTTGCGGCGCGCGATCCTGACCGGGCAGCTCGCACCCGGCCAGAAGCTCAACGAGCTGCGGATTTCCGAACAGATGCGGGTCAGCCGCGCGCCGTTGCGCGAGGCAATGCGCGAGCTGGTGCAGGAAGGCATCCTGACCAGCATTCCCTATGCCGGCACCTTTGTCATCGAGGTCACAGCCAATGACATCGACGATGCCTATTCGTTCAACAAGGTGATGGACGAGCTGGCCATCGAGCGGGCGTGGCCGCTGCGCGACCAGCGCTTCTTCGACGAGCTCGACCGGCGCCACGAAGCCGTGAAGCAGGCGACCCGTGCGTTGGACACGACACGCCAAATCGAAACCGCGCTGCAACTGCATGGCCTGATCTACGAATGGGCCGACAATTCGGTGCTGCTGGAAACCTGGCAACGGCTGACCAGCCGGCTGCAGATGTATTTTGCGCTCCACCAACATGCCCGCAATGAGCCGGTTCCGGCCGAAGACGTTCACGAAACCTATGTGCGGTTGCTGAAGGGCAAGGACATGCGTGCCGCCCAGCGCCATGCCAGGGAGCACATCGATCTCGATTTCGAGGAGTTGCTTGCCTACGCGCGCGGCCTCGAACAACGCCCGTCGAGGGGCGCCTGACCCGTTCCCAACATCACAGACAGCGGACAAGACACGTGCAGATCGAAACCATCAAGGCCTACCATGTCGTGCAGCCCTTCGTGGACGGGCCATACCGCATGTCGAAGGGGCGCGAGGCCGACGCCTTCGACGCGGTGATCGTGTCCATTGCATCAGACAGCGGCATCACCGGCTGGGGCGAGATGGCGCCGCTCGGCAATTTTTACTCGGCAGCCTTCCCGGCCGGCGTTCGCGCCGGCGTGGTCGAGATCGCGCCGCATCTGATCGGCCATGATCCGCGCGGACTAGCCAGCATCGGCCGGCTGATGGACACGGTGTTCAAGGGTCATCCCTACATCAAGTCGGCGCTAGACATGGCCTGCTGGGATCTGGCGGCGCGCGCCGCCGACGTGCCGCTAGTCACGCTGCTTGGCGGCAAGGAAAGCGACACCGCAGAACTCTACAAGGTCGTCACGCACGGCAGCGTCGACGCCATGGCAGCACTTGCCAAGCGCATCGTCAAGGACGGCTTCCACCGGCTGCAGGTCAAGGTCGGCGGCAATGTCCATGACGACATCGAACGCGTCACCGCGGTCGCCGCTTCGGTGCCGAAAGGCACGGTCATCTTCTGCGACGCCAATGCCGGCTGGACGCCCTATCAGGCGCGCCAGTTCGCCGACGCCACGCGCGCCATCGACTACACGTTCGAGCAGCCCTGCACGACGATCGACGAGAACATGTCGGTTCGCCGCATGCTCGACAAACCGATGGTGCTCGACGAATCCGTCACCTCGCTCGAGGCGATGCTGGAAATCCACCGCCAGGGCGCGGCCGACGGGCTAACGCTGAAGATCTCGCGCCTTGGCGGCGTGACGAAGACGCGCCAGATCCGCGACGTTGCCGTCGACCTCGGCTTCATGATCACGGTCGAGGACACGGGCGGCGCCGAGATCGACACCGCGGCCATGGCGCATCTGTCGTTGTCGACGCCGGAAGAGCGCCGCCTGCATGCGATTGCCTTCCATGAGTGGGTGACGGTGCGCACGGCGTCGAACATGCCACCGGTCACCGGCAGCCGCATGGGCATTCCGGACGGACCGGGCCTCGGTATCGACGTCGTTCCCGATCTGCTGGGCAAGCCTTTCTTCGAAGTCGGCCGCTGAGATGAAAATCCGCAGCATCAAAGCCACGCCGATCAATCTGCGCCTCGAAGCACCCTATGCCTGGGTGTTCGGCGAACTCGACGGGTTTTCGCCGACCATTGTCGAAGTGGAGACCGAGGATGGCCTGATCGGCCTCGGCGAAGCGCCGACGCCAGCGGCGGCCGCGAGCATCAACGATGTCCTGGCACCACGGCTGGTCGGCCGCGATGCCTTCGACATTGCCGGCGCCGAACATGTCTGCCTGCCCTTTTGGACCGGCGTGCAGTCGATCAACGACCGTACCCGCATCATGGCTTTCGGCGCCATCGAGATGGCTTTGTGGGACCTGCGCGGCAAGGCGTGGAACCAGCCGCTCTACCAGTTGCTTGGCGGCGCCGTGCGCAAAGACATCCCGTTCACCGACTATTTTTCGCTGCGCGGCGACGGGCCAAAGGTAAAGGGCGAGACGACACCGGAAGAGGTCGCCGATTATTGCGTCGAATTGCACGAGACTTTTGGAACGACCTTCTTCGAGGGCAAGTTCTCGACCGAGGACCCGAAAGTCTCGCTCAGGATGGTCGAACTGATTCGCCGCAAACTAGGCGACGATGCGATGATCCGCATCGATTCCAACCAGGCCTATTCGCTCAGCACCGCGCGTCGCCTAGCGCGGCCGCTGGAAGACCTCGGCGTGCGCAACTGGGAGGACCCGGTGGCAACCATCGAGGAGATGCGCGAATTGCGGCGCCATTGCTCGATCCCGTTCTCGACCCACAACATCGACATTGCGCGCGCCATGGAAACCAAGGTTCCGGACGCGTTCGTCGGCAACCCGACGACGCATGGCGGCATAGGCCGGCTGCTGCGCTTCGTCGGCGCCTGCGAGCACGCCGGCATCGATTTCTGGTGCTACAGCGGCGACAGCGGCATCGGCAGTGCCGCCTATCTGCACCTGTGCGCGGCACTCGGCTGGATCAGGGAGCCTAACCAGTCGCTGTTTCGCATGCTGCCGATGGATGTCACCGAGGGAGGGCCGTTTTCGCCGAGAAACAATTTCGTGAGCGTTCCGGAAGGTCCCGGTCTCGGCGTCACCTTGTCGCGCGAAAACCTCGCTGCCTGTCACAGAGACTTTACCGAGAAAGGACCGTGCAACAAGTATCATGACCCGGCAAAGCCCGGAACCTATCGCCGTTTGCCGCTGAACTAGATGACGGCAAGCGGCCACGACAAGGCGGCCAAGAGGCGAGAAGCCAACCACCGCGACTTCGGCCGGGAAGGTTGGACAAAGACGATGGAAGCAGTGCAGCCAGCAATCCGGCGCGTCCACGCCACGACTGGATGGACCGGACAAAACCGCATGCTAAGGTTCCGGTCGACAGGCCTCTCTGGCGACCGCAAAATGGAGCAATCCACGAAATTTCGTCAACCATAAGAAACAGGGGAAAGGGTAAAAACCCATGAGCAAGAATTACAGCATTCTCGACCTGATCCGGCGCAATCGCTCGCCGCTTGAAAATCACCTGATCGACGGCCTTGTCGACGGCAGGGTCAGCCGCCGCGACTTCGTCCGCCACGGCAGCCTGCTTGGCCTGTCGCTGCCGCTGCTGGGCCGCATCGGCATGGCAGCCGGCCTCAGCGGCATGCCATCGCTGGCGCGCGCCCAAGGCGCGCCCGGCGCCACCATCCGCGTCGCCAGCAGCGTGCCAGCGGCAACCATCGACCCGGTCACCATCGCTGACGCAGGGGGCCTGCTGGTCATGCAGCAGGTTGCCGAGTTCCTGTGCGTCGACGGCCCCGACCTCGTTCTGCAGCCGGCGCTTGCCGAAAGCTGGAAGCCGAACGACAACGGTACCGTTTGGACCTTCAAGCTGCGCAAAGGCGTAAAATTCCACAGCGGCGGCGAGATGAGAGCCGACGATGTCGTGGCCAGCATCGACCGCCTTGCCGATCCGGCCAATTCGTCCAACGCGCTGTCGGTGTTCACCGGCATCCTGCAGAAGGGCGCCTCGAAGAAGGTCGACGACTACACGGTGGAATTCCACCTCGATGCGCCGAACGGCAACTTCCCCTACATGCTGTCGTCCGACAATTACAACGCCGTCATCATCCCGGCGAGCTACAAGGGCGACTACGAGAAGAGCTTCGACGGCACCGGGCCGTTCAAAATAGAGAAATACACGGCAAAGGTCGGTGCGTCCTTCGTCCGCAACGAGGACTATTGGGGGCCGAAGGCGCTGCCGGAACGCACCGAGTTCACCTTCTTCACCGACATGCAGCCGCAGATCCTGGCGCTGCAGGGCGGCCAGGTCGACATCATCAACCAGATGCCGGTGCTGGCCGGCGTCGCTCTGCTCAACGATCCGAACGTCGACATCATCAGCCTGAAGTCGTCGGCCCATCAGCAACTGCACATGCGCTGCGACGAGGGCCCGTTGAAGGATGCGCGCGTGCGCCGTGCCATTGCGCTCTGCCTCGATCGCGACAAGCTGGCCGCCGGCCTCATGAAGGGACGCTCCGCTCTGGGCAATGACAGCCCATTCGCCGCCGTCTATCCTTCGACCGATACGAGCGTGCCGCAACGCAAGCAGGATATCGCCCAGGCCAAGCAGCTCATGGAAGCAGCCGGCCTTGGCCAGGGCTTCAAGATAACCCTGACCACCGAACGCTACCTGGAAATCCCTGAATACGCCCAGCTCATCCAGAACTGGGTCAAGGAGATCGGTGTTCAACTCGACCTCAATATCCTCGACCAGAGCGGCTATTACGGAGACGCGGTGTTCGGCAAGTCGAACTGGCTGGATTCGGTGATGGGCATCACCGACTACGGCCACCGCGGCGTGCCGAACGTGTACCTCGCGGCCCCGCTGAAGAGCGAAGGCACCTGGAACGCGGCACACTTCAAGAACAAGGACTATGATGCGCTGGCGACCAGCTACATCGCAGCCCTCGACCTCGAGGCGCAGAAGGCGGACGCCGGCAAGATCCAGAAGCTGCTGCTTGAGGAAACGCCTGTCATCTTCGGCTATTTCTACGACTATCTGACGGCGACGGCGAAGGGCGTGGCCGGCGTACAGCCGACCGCCATGTCGCAGCTGTTCCTCGATAAGGCATCGAAGGCCTGAGCAAACTCGTTGTTGGAGCATGATCTTTTCCGAAAACCGGTACCCACTTTTCGGGATCATGCTCAGAAGGGAAAGCCAATCCTCTAACAGCCAGCTCCCGCATGGGGGCTGGCTCCACAAGGAGTCCTAGCCATTCTCTCCTTCCTTGTCCGGCGTGTCTCGCTGTCGCTCGTCACGCTGTTCCTGCTCAGCATCATGGTGTTCCTGGGCGGCCAGGTGCTGCCCGGTAATGTCGGGCGCGCAATATTGGGTCCGTTCGCAGACCAGCGCGCGGTCGACACGCTCAATCAGACGCTCGGTGTCGATCGTCCGCTGCTGGCGCAGTATTGGAGCTGGATCTCCAATTTCGTCCAGGGCGACATGGGCACGTCCTACATCTTCCGCTCACCGGTCGCGCCCTTCGTCATCGATGCACTGGGCAACTCAATGAAGCTGGCGGCGGTCGCCTTCGTTCTGGTGGTGCCGATCGGCATCCTCGGCGGCGTCGTTGCAGCACTCAATCTCAACCGCCCGCTCGACCGCATCATCAGCCTCGGCGGCCTGTCGGTGACGGTGCTGCCGGAATTCGTCACCGGCATCATCCTGATCCTGATCTTCGGCGTGTGGCTGCGCTGGCTGCCGATCTCGGCCGCATGGCCGCGCGATGCCGGCTTCTTCACGCAGCTCTATTACCTGATCCTGCCCTCGCTGCCGCTGTTCCTGGTGCTGTTCGGCTACATCGCCCGCATGGCACGCTCCGGCATGATCGAGGCGCTCGATTCCGACTACACGCGAACGGCCGTGCTGAAGGGCCTGCCCTGGCGCACGGTGATCTGGCGGCATGTGCTGCGCAACGCGCTGCTGCCGACCATCACTGTCATCGCGACGCAGACCGGCTACCTCATCGGCGGCCTTGTCGTCATCGAAACGCTGTTTCGCTATCAGGGAATCGGGTCGCTGATCTTCACCGCCGCGCGCGGCAAGGATTTCCCGATGCTGGAGTCGGGCATCCTCACCATCGGCATCGTCTATGCCGTGGCCACCCTTGTCGCCGACTTCCTCTATTCCGTGCTCAATCCGCGTATCCGTCTGGGGTCAGATCTATGAGCGCCGTCCAAACCAGCTCTCCGACACCAGACGACACGCGCCGGCGCGGCCCGCTGGCGGAGGTCTTTTTCTCGCTGTTGCGCTCGCGAACATTCCTTGTCGGTTTCGCCATCGTGCTGTTCTGGGTCGCCTGTGCGCTGTTCGGCGAGCATTTCGCACCTTATGATCCGCTTGCGGACGACATCATCAACGCGCTGGCGCCGCCCTCTTCCGAACACTGGTTCGGCACCGACCAGATCGGCCGCGACGTCTTCTCGCGCGTCATCGTCGGTTCGCGCGACATCCTGACCGTCGCACCGCTGGCAACCTTGCTGGCGACAGTGGCCGGCACGGCGCTTGGGTTGTTGACCGGATATTTTCGCGGCCTCGTCGACGATGTCGTCAGCCGCATCCTGGAAGCCTTCATGGCGATCCCGGTGGTCATCGTTGCGCTGCTGGCGATCGTGGCGCTCGGCACCTCGAAGACGACCGTCATCGTCGTCATCGGCTTGAGCTTCGCGCCGATCATCGCGCGCACAGTGCGCTCGGCGGTGATGGCCGAGCGCGAGCTCGACTATGTCGCCGCCGCACAGCTTCGGCATGAAAGTGCACTGCATACGATGTTCGTCGAGATCCTGCCCAACGTCATCCCGCCGATCCTGGTCGAAACCACCGTGCGGCTCGGCTATGCCATTTTCGCCGTCGCCACGCTCTCCTTCATGGGCTTTGGCATCCAGCCGCCCTCGCCCGACTGGGGGCTGTCGATCTCCAACAATTACGGCATGATCGGCGGCGGCTTCTGGTGGACCGTGCTGTTCGATGCGCTCGCCATCGCTTCGCTGGTGATCGGCGTCAATCTGGCGGCCGACGGCGTTCACGGAGCGCTCAATGACTAACTCCGCCAAGGCCGAAAACGCACTCGAACTCACCGATCTTTCGGTTGCCTACCGCGTCGCCGGCCGCAATCGCGCCGTGCTGCGCAACCTCAGCCTCACCATCGGCCAGGGCGAAGCCTATGGGTTGGTCGGCGAATCCGGTTGCGGCAAGTCGACAGTGGCGCTCACTGTCGTGCGTTATCTTCCTAGAAACGGTTCGATCACCGGCGGCGCCATCTCCCTCGATGGCCAGAATGTGATGAAGCTGGACGCCGAGGCGCTCAGGCGGGCGCGCGCGGAAAGCGTCTCCATGGTCTATCAGGACCCTGGCAAGGCGCTGAACCCATCGATCCGCGTCGGCCGCCAACTGACCGAGATTTTTGAACTCGGCGGCATTTCGGGACAAGCGGCTACCGACCGGGCGATTGCGATGCTGAACCGCGTGCGCATCTCCGATCCCGTCAGCGTCATGCAGCGTTACCCGCACCAGCTTTCCGGCGGCATGCAGCAACGCGTGGCTATCGCCATGGCGCTGGCCAACGATCCCTCGATGCTGATCCTCGACGAGCCGACCACCGGCCTCGATGCGACGGTGGAGGCCGAAGTGCTCGACCTGATCGCACAGCTCAGGCAGGAACTGTCGGCCTCTATCCTGTTCATCAGCCACAACCTCGCGGTCGTTTCCAACATGTGCGACCGGGTCGGCGTGCTCTATGCCGGCATGCTGGTCGAGGAAGGGCCGACGGAGGTCGTGTTCAACGATCCGCGCCATCCCTATACAGTCGCGCTGCTGCGCTGCCTGCCGCGCGGCGGCCAACGCAAGGATCAGGGCCGGCTCGATACCATTCCGGGTTTTTTGCCGGGCATCGGGGCTGACATCAAGGGCTGCGCCTTCGCCGACCGCTGCGCGCTCGCCGACGACCGTTGCCGCACCGAATTGCCGCCGCTCTATGATCTGAGTGACGAACGCGGGAGGCGCTTGTCACGCTGCCACTATCACGACAAGGCGCAGGCGCTGCCACGCACGACACCCAGCGATGTAGCGGTAGCACCAAAGGCGACAGCCGCACCGGTGCTGCGGGTCGCGGGGCTGAACAAGACCTATGCCAGCCATGGCCACGCGCTGCGCGCCGTCAAGGATGTGTCGCTCGACCTGCGGCCCGGCGAGACGCTCGGGCTGGTCGGCGAATCCGGCAGCGGCAAGACGACCTTCGCCAGGCTGCTGCTCGGCCTGGTGCCGCCCGACGACGGCGGCACCATCGAGCTCGAGGGCAAGGCGCTGGCGCCCAGGCTGGAGAACCGCAGCGACGACCAGATCAAGGCGATGCAGATCGTCTTCCAGAATCCGGACTCCGCACTCAACCGCTCGCATTCGATCCGCCACCTGATCGGCCGCGCGCTGAAGCGATTGGCCGGCCTCTCCGGCAAGGCGCTGGAGGCTCGTCTCAACGACCTCGTCCGCTCGGTCCGGCTCACCGACCGCCATCTTGCGGTCAAGCCGCGCCAGCTCTCCGGCGGCCTGAAGCAGCGCGTCGCCATCGCGCGCGCCTTCGCCGGCGATCCGCGCATCGTGGTGTGCGACGAGCCGACCTCGGCACTCGACGTCTCGGTGCAGGCTGCGATCCTCAATCTGCTCGCCGACCTGCAGTCGAAGGAAGACGTCAGCTACATCTTCATCTCGCACGACCTTGCCGTGGTGCGTTACCTCTCCGACAAGATCGCCGTGCTCTATCTCGGCCGCATCATGGAACTCGGACCGTCCGAAGACGTCTTTTCCGGGCCGCATCACCCCTATACCGAAGCGCTGCTGTCGGCCGTGCCCAAACTCGACCAGATCGATACGGCACGCATTCGTCTCGACGGCGAGATCCCCAGCGCCACCAACCCACCGTCTGGCTGCGTGTTCCATACGCGCTGCCCGCGCAAGATCGGCCCGATCTGCGAGCAGCAGGAGCCGCCGCTCAGCGAGGCCCAGCCCGGCCATTCCATCCGCTGCCACATTCCTTACGCCGAGCTGGCAAGGCTGCAGAGGGCGATCGCGCCAGAGCTGGCATAGCGCTGTCGCTCGCGTGGCTTAGCCAGTCAGATCTGGCCCGCCATGCTGAGAGCACGATCACCTTCCGAAAAGCCCTCCCCTTCGGCCCAGTCCCTGGCCAGCGTGCGCAGGCCGGTAAGCGCGACATCCAGAACATCGGACGAGACGGGGTTTGAGGGATAGGCGAGGTAGATCGGCCGCTGGAATACCGGCGTGTTGTCGATGCGCCGCATCTCGCCGCGCTCGATATGGCCGCTGACGGCGCTGAGCGGCAGATAGGCGGCGGCCTGCCGCGACTGCACGTGCTGCAGCCCGATGAAGACCAGCCCGGCCGAAATGGCCGGCTTGACCATGCCGGCAAAGGCGCGGTCGTGCTCGATGCGGAATTCCAGTCCCCAGTCCATCAGGATGTAGTTTTCGGTCCACGGCTTGGTCTGTGCGGCGTGCTGGACGAGCACGACCTGATCGACGGCCAGCGTCTCGTAGACAATGCCGGGATGCGGTCGCGGAAGATAGAGGATGCAGATGTCGAGCAGGCCTTCTGCCAGCTGGTCGATCGCCAGATCCGGGAAACTGCCTTCAAGCCGCAGCGCCACGTTCGGCCGCCTGGCGCGCATCCACTCGACCCATGGCGAGGTGATGCGGTCCCAGAGATAGGCCGGCGCGGTCAGCCGCAGCAAGGTCTCGTAGCCATCGGGAACGGCAATGTCCTGTCTCGATTGCTCCCAGGTGCGGGTGATGGAAGAGGCATGCGGCAGGAACTGCCGGCCGGCCGGCGTCAGCGTGACGCCATCACGGTCACGCACGAACAGCCGGCGTCCCAACTGATCCTCCAGTCCCCTGATCCGCGCACTGACCGTGGACTGGGCGAGGTTGAGCCGGCTGGCCGCGACGGTGAAGCTGCCATGGGTGGCGACTTCGAGAAAGCTGCGCAGATTCTCAGTGTCCATGCCCACCTCTCGCATCGAAAATTTCGATGACCCCTATCAAAAAATATCGCTTTCCGGCGGCAGTCAACAATGAACTAGATGACTGAACCCCAAGACAAGCGAGGAATCCAGCCATGCCCAAGCATTTCCGGATGATCGACAACGCTCGCAGAACACTCACTGCAATCGAAAATTCCGCTGTCGACGAATTGCTGGCCGGCAGGATGGGCCGGCGCGACTTCCTGCGCCATGGCAGCGTGCTCGGCCTCTCCGTGCCGTTCCTGGGCAGCCTCGTCGCGGCGGCCGGCTTCGGTACACAGCAGGCCCGCGCCGAGGGCAAGCCGGGCGGCACGGTGCGCGCCGGCGTGGCGACGCCGGGCGGCGCCATCGATCCCGTCACATACTATGACAGTGGCAGCTACCAGCTGGTTTTCCAGACCGCCGAATTTCTCTGCGTCACGCAGCCGGACCTCACCTTGAAGCCGGTGCTGGCGGAGAGCTGGGCGCCGAACGAGGACGGCAGCATCTGGACCTTCAAGCTGCGCAAGGGCGTGAAATTCCACAATGGCGAGGACTTCAAGGCCGACGACGTCGTCGCAACCTTCGATCGGCTGGCCGACCCCAACGGTGCCTCCAACGCGCTGTCGGTGTTCAAGGGGCTGCTGTCGAAGGGCGGCACCCAGAAGGTCGACGACCACACCGTCGCCTTCCATCTCGATGCGCCGAATGGCAGCTTTCCCTATTCGGTGTCGATCGACAACTATAACGCCGTCATCCTGCCGGCGAGCTACAAGGGCGACTACGAAAAGACGTTTGAAGGCACCGGGCCGTTCCGGCTGGAGACCTACACGCCGAAGGTCGGCGCGACCTTCATCCGCAACCCAGACTATTGGGGTGAGAAAGCGCTGCCCGACCGGCTCGAGTTCAAGTTCTACGGTGACGTGCAACCGCGCATCCTGGCGCTGCAGGCCGGCGAGGTCGACATTCTCGATGCTGTTCCGCTCGATGTCAGCCAGGTGGTGCTGAACAGCCCTGATATCATCGTGTTGCGTGTCGCTTCGACCGCGCACCGCCAGCTTCACATGCGCTGCGACACCGGCCCGTTCACCGACAAGCGCGTGCGCCAGGCGCTGGCGCTGTGCATCGATCGTTCGAAGCTGGTCGACGGCCTCTGCCGCGGCATGGCCGCGACCGGCAATGATAGCCCGTTCGCGCCGGCTTTCCCGGCGACCGACAAGTCGGTGCCGCAGCGTGTCCAGGATATCGCCAAAGCCAAGCAGTTGCTGGAGGCGGCGGGCCTCGCCAGCGGCTTCGACATCACGCTGACCACGCTGCGCTATTCCGACATTCCCGGCTATGCGCAGCTGTTCCAGAACTTCGCCAAGGAGATCGGCGCGCGCATCTCGCTCAACATTGAGGACCAGGACAAATATTACGGCAAGGCGGTGTTCGGCCAGTCGGACTGGCTAGATAGCCCGCTTGGCATCACCGACTACGCGCATCGCAGCGTGCCGAACGTCTTCCTGAAGAGCCCGCTGGTCAGCGACGGCCCGTGGAACGCGGCGCATTTCAAGAGCCCGGCCTATGACGGCATGGTCACCAGCTATCTCAAGGCGCTCGACGTCGGCGCGCAGCGCAGTGCCGCCTCCGAGATCCAGAAACTGCTGCTCGACGAGACGCCTGTCATCTTCAGCTATTTCCCCGATCTGCTGGTGCCGGTGCGCAAGAATGTCAGCGGCTTGCCGCCGATCGCCGCCGGCCTGCTGCTCGATCGCGTGTCCTTGAGCTGATCGTGCGGCAACGCCCGATGACAAAAGAAACGAAACGGGAGACTACCATTCGCAAGCCCCATCTGCGCGGCCGTGGGCCGCATTTTCCCTTGCTCGACACCATCGTGCAGTACGAATTCGAGCCGGGCTATGTAGCCTTCACCATGCCCACGCAGAAGCGCCTGCGTGTGCAGGTGGGGTCGATGACCGTGGCCGATACGACCAACGCGCTGGTGTTCTACGAATCCGACCACCTGCCGGTCTACTATTTCCCGATCGGCGACGTTCGCGAGGAATTCCTGCTGCCGAGCAAGACGACGACGGAGGACCCATTCAAGGGCACAGCCACCCACTACTCGCTCAACACCGGCATCACGCTGGTCGAGGACGCGGCCTGGCGCTATCTCGATCCGGTGAAGGGCTGTCCGCCGATATCGGACTACATGTCGTTCACCTGGAGCAAGATAGGCCACTGGTTCGAGGAGGACGAGGAGATCTTCGTCCATGCCCGCGATCCGTTCCGCCGGGTCGACTGCCTCCCGTCGTCGCGGCGCGTGCAGGTCATCCTCGACGGCGAACAGGTCGCCGATTCACGCCGCGGCGTGTTCCTGTTCGAGACCGGCCATCCGGTGCGCCACTATCTGCCGATCGCCGACACGCGGCTCGATATGTTCGCGCCCAGCCGCTACATCTCGCGCTGTCCTTACAAGGGCATCTCCAGCTATTATCACGTGACGACGAAGGCCAAACGTCACGAGAACCTCGTCTGGCATTATCCGGAACCGGTGCACGAGGCAGAGCGCATCAAGGGGCTGGTCTGCTTCCACCACGAACTGGTCGACAAGATCCTGGTCGACGGCGTCGAAATCCCGAAGGAAGCCACGGCCGCGTCGAGCGGTTATTTCTGAGCATCGACGCCGCCTGCGCGCGGGCGCTTGATCGAAACACGGCTCAGCCATACCCTCTCCGAGGCAGGGAGGGCACTCGATGGATCTTTTCAAGCTGGATGGCGATGTCGCGCTGGTCACCGGCGCCGGTAGCGGCATCGGCCAGGCAATCGCGATCGGGCTCGCCGAGGCAGGTGCCGACGTCGCCTGTTTCGGCCATACATCGAAGGGTGGGCTGGACGAGACCGCGCACCGGATCGCGGCACTCGGCCGCAAGGCGCTGGTGCTGACCGGCACGGTGACGTCGCAGAGCGATCTCGCGGCGGCGATCGATCGCATCGAGGCCGAACTCGGTGCGCTGACAGTCGCCGTCAACAATGCCGGCATTGCCGGCTCCGAGCCCGCCGAGACGATGCCGCTGGAGACATGGCGGAAGGTGCACGAGGTCAATGTCGCCGGTGTCTTCCTCTCCTGTCAGGCCGAAGCCCGCAAGATGCTGGCGCGACGCAAGGGCTCGATCATCAACATCGCCTCGATGTCCGGCACCATCGTCAACCGGGGCCTGACGCAGGCGCACTACAACTCTTCGAAGGCCGCCGTCATCCACATGTCGAAGAGCTTCGCCATGGAGTGGGCCGATCGCGGCTTGCGCGTCAATGTGGTTAGTCCCGGTTACACGCTGACGCCGATGAACAAGCGGCCGGAGGTGGCGGAAGAAGTGAAGATCTTCAAGCGCGACACGCCGATGGGGCGCATGGCGGCGCCGGAGGAAATGGTCGGGCCGACGGTGTTCCTGGCCAGCCGCGCAGCGAGCTTCGTCACCGGCCTCGACCTGATTGTCGATGGCGGCTACGTCTGCTGGTAAGAGCTCAGCTTCGCCTGCAGTCTGAATTTGTACGTCTCGCGAAGCGTTAGTCGTTGCGCGACATGAACCTTGGTATATATAATTTCATCCTGTGAAACGGCCTTGGCGAGGTGGGGCTTACCAGGCGGGTAGCCGAGATCATAGGACCTTGATGGCTCGCACCTTGCAGGGCGCCGCAGGACTGGCAATCGATCCGCAGATGACCGCTCCCGCAGCGATCCGTCGGCAGCCATGACGCTGACACTGCAGTCCTATCCCATCATCACCAGAATTGAGCACCATCTTGCCTGCGCTGGCCAAAGCCGGGGCAACAATTTGGCGCCGACGGCCTTGCGCAAAGACCAGCCTTTCCAACACAATCAAGAAAAGCCGCAAGAAGGGAACGAACGATAATTTTCACAGCTTGAAGGAGAACAAGCATGTCACTTCGCAGTGTGATTTCGAACTTAACAATGGGAGCCTTCGCGCTTGCCGCCGCAAGTGCGCTTACATCACCGGCTTACGCAGCCGCGCCGGAATCCAACGACCCGATCAAGATCGCGCTGTTCGACTGGACCAGCGTCAACCTGAACGCCAAGATCCTCGGCGGCATCCTGGAAAAGCTCGGCTACACCGTCGAGTATCCGACGGCCGACTACCTCTCCAGCCTGACCACAGGCCTCACCAATGGCGATCTCGATGTCGGCATGGAATTCTGGGACACGACCGCCGGCGAGGCCATGAAGGCCTCCGATGCGACAGGCCAGACCGAACGGCTGGGCAAGCTCGGCCCGAAGGCCAAGGAAGAATGGTGGTTTCCCGAATACATGAAGGAGAAGTGCCCCGGCCTACCCAATTGGGAAGCGCTGAAGGACCCGAAATGCGCCGAAGCCTTCTCGACGGCCGAGACCGCACCGAAGGGGCGCTATCTCGGTGGTCCGGTGACATGGGAAGGCTTTGACGACGAGCGCGTCGAGGCACTGAAACTGCCCTTCACCGTCATCCATGCCGGCACCGACGCGGCGATGTTCGCGGAGCTGGATTCCGCCTATCAGCGCAAGGCGCCGATCATGCTGTGGATCTACTCGCCGCACTGGGCGCCGGCCAAGTACAAGGGTGAATGGGTTGAATTCCCCGAATACACGCCCGAATGCTACAACGACCCGAAATGGGGCACCAACCCCGACGCCAAATATGATTGCGGCAAGCCGCATGGCGAGATCTGGAAGTACTCCTGGGCCGGCATGAAGGACAAATGGCCGGTCGCTTACAAGGTGGCCAAGGCCTACACGGTCGACACCGACGAACTCAACAAGATGAGCGGCGAGATCGATCTCGGCGGCAAGACGCCGGAAGATGTCGCGGCCGCCTGGATCGCTGCCCATGAGGCAGACTGGAAAGCCTGGGCGCAGTGATCGTTCCAACTGGAAAATGAGACCCGGCTGCCTGATCAGCCGGGCCTCACTTGTTGATGTTCCAGAAGGACGTTTGAATGACGGACAAGACTGAACAGGGGTCCATTGGGGCGGGCACGCCAAAAGATGCCCGCCCGATAAAGCTTGCCTGCCGCAATGTCTGGAAGCTGTTCGGATCGAACGCGGCCAATTTCATCCGCGAACGCGACGGCAAGGCCAGCATGGCCGACGTCACCGCCGCCGGGCTGGTCGGCGCGGTGCGCGCCGTCGACCTCGAAATCCGCCAGGGCGAGATTTTCATCATCATGGGCCTGTCGGGCTCCGGCAAGTCGACGCTGGTGCGCTGCATGTCGAGGCTGGTCGAGCCGACCCACGGCAAGGTCGAATTCGAGGGCAAGGATCTCCTGAAGATTTCGGATGCAGCGCTGATCGAGTTGCGACGACACCGCATGGGCATGGTGTTCCAGAATTTTGCCCTGCTGCCGCATCTCAACGTGCTGGAGAACATCGCCTTCCCGCTCAGCATTCAGGGGCAGGACCGGCCGACACGCGAGGCACGGGCGCGCGAGGTCATCGAACTTGTCGGCCTGCGCGGCCGCGAGCATTTCTATCCGCGCGAACTCTCCGGCGGCCAGCAGCAGCGTGTCGGCATCGCCCGCAGCCTGGCGACAAAACCGGAAATCTGGTTCCTCGACGAGCCGTTCTCGGCGCTCGACCCGCTGATCCGCCGCGAGATGCAGGATGAGCTGATGCGGCTGCAGACCATGCTGCACAAGACCATCGTCTTCATCACCCATGATTTCGACGAGGCGATCAGGCTGGCCGACCGCATCGCCATCATGAAGGATGGCGAGGTCATCCAGATCGGCACGCCGGAGGAGTTGGTGGTCAATCCGGCGACCGACTATGTCGCCGAGTTCACTCGGGACGTCGACCGCGCCAAGGTGATTTCAGCACGCAGCCTGATGCGCGCCTGCGACGGCTCGGAACATGGCGGCACCGTTGCCCCGGATGCCAAGATCGCCAGCTTCTCGGCCGGTATCGTTGCCGCCAACAAGCCGTTCGCGGTGGTCAACGGCACCGGCAAGCCGATCGGCGAGGTGACGCCGCAAGCGGTGATCGATTTGCTGGCCGGCATCGATCGCTCGAGGGCCGGCGCATGACGGTGACAGCAAGCGCCAGCGAGGCAAGGCCACGGCCGATTCAGGTATGGCTGCTGATCTGGGCGGCAGCGCTTGCCGCCGTGCTTGTCGTGTTCCTGCTGCAGGACCGCCTGCCCTGGGCCGTCAACTATCCGGCAAGCGCCGTCGTGCCGGTCGCCGATTGGGTCAGCGCGCTGATGCGCTGGATCAAGTCGAACCTGTCCTGGTTAACGCGCTCGATCACCGCGGTGCTCGGCGTTCCCCTCGATTTCGCGCTCAATCTGCTGGCCAAGAATTTCAAGGTCGGCCACGGCGCTGACGCCTATGTCCTGCCGCGCCTGTCCTGGGTCGGCGTCTGCGCCGCCGCCTTCCTCGCCGGTCATGCCGTTGGCGGCAGAAAACTCAGCCTGCTGGTCGGCGGCTGCTTCCTCTACATCGCCCTGTTCGGCCAATGGACCAGCGCCATGCTGACGCTGGCGCTGATTTCCATCGCGGTGCCGTTCTGCATCGTCACCGGGCTGTTCGCCGGCATCTGGGCATGGCGCAAGCCGTGGGCGGAAAGGCTTGTCGTCTCCCCTGCCCTTGACCTGATGCAGACGATCCCGACCTTCGCCTACCTGATCCCGATGCTGCTGCTGTTCGGCAACAGCCCGGTCTCGGCGATGATCGCGACCGCCATCTTCGCCACGCCGCCGATGGTGCGGGCGACGATGCTGGGCCTGTCGCGGGTGCCGTCCGAGATCGACGATTTCAGCGAAATGGCCGGCTGTACGGCGCGACAGAAACTGTGGCGGGTGCTTTTGCCCTCGGCGCGGCCGACGCTGATGGTCGGCGTCAACCAGGTGATCATGCTGGCGCTGAACATGGTGATCATCGCCTCGATGATCGGCGCCGGTGGCCTCGGCTATGATGTGCTCCTGGCACTGCGCGCGCTGAAGGTCGGCGAAGCGATGGAAGCCGGCCTTGCCATCGTCGCGCTCGCCATCGCGCTCGACCGGCTGAGCCAGGCCATCGCGCACAGCCAAGCAAAGGGCCATGTCCATCAGGAGGCAAGCCTCGGCCTCTGGCGGCGCTACCCCAATCTGACACTGGCCATAGCCATCCTTGTGGTGACAACGCTGCTCGGCCTGTTCGTGCCGGCCTTGGCAGTGGTGCCGAAAGCGATCACCTTCACCACGGCGCCGCTGTGGAAAGCGGCGGTGAACTGGGTGACGATCAACTTCTTCGACACGATCGAGGCGTTTCGCGTGGCGCTCATCCTCAATGTTCTGAACCCGCTGCGCGCCTTCTGCGAAGGGTTTCCGTGGCTGGGCGCGGTGTTCCTGCTCGGCCTCGCCGGCTATCAGCTCTCCGGCCTGCGTCTGGCCGCGTTGGTAGCCGCACTGACCGCCTTCTGCGCCATCACCGGCCTGTGGGAAAAGACCATGGCGACGGTCTATCTCTGCGGCATCTCTGCCTTAATTGCCTGCCTGATCGGCATCCCCATCGGGCTTATGGCCTCGCGCAGCGACCGCTTCGAGAAGATCGTCACGCCCATCATCGACACGCTGCAGGTGCTGCCATCCTTTTGCTTCATCATCCCGGTGGTG
The DNA here is from genome assembly GCF_040318635.1 of Mesorhizobium sp. M1066. Classification (NCBI taxonomy): domain Bacteria; kingdom Pseudomonadati; phylum Pseudomonadota; class Alphaproteobacteria; order Hyphomicrobiales; family Phyllobacteriaceae; genus Mesorhizobium; species Mesorhizobium sp. M1066. Next base: position 70,371 of record NZ_JAMYMR010000007.1, on the reverse strand, counting down.
ATGCTGTTCAGGGTCGGCGACGTCACCGCGATGATCGCAACGGTAGCCTTCGCTGTGGTGCCGGCGATCCGCTACACCAATCACGGCATCAGGCAGGTGCCGCCGGCGCTGATCGAGGCGGCAAAGGTGTCGGGCTGCACGCCGCGCCAGACATTCTTTCGCGTGCAGTTGCCGCTGGCGCTGCCGGAGATCATGCTCGGCGTCAACCAGACGATCCTGATGGCGCTGGCGATGATCATCATTTGCGCCATGGTCGGCACGCGCGATCTCGGCCAGGAGGTGTTCATCGCGCTGTCCAAGGCCGATTCCGGCCGCGGCATCGTCGCGGGCTTGGCCATCGCCTTCATCGGCATCGTCGCCGACCGACTGTTCGGCGCCTGGACGGCGAAGGCCAGGGCGAGGCTGGGATAGCAGGCGCCGCCCTACTCCGCCGCGACGCCCTTCATCTCGAGATAGCTCTCCATCGAATCGTCCAGCGCCTGCAGCCACGGCGTATGGTGCAGCGGCGCCATGGTGCCGGTCATCAGCGAGCGGTAGGCGTGGTCGCGGAAGCCCATGATGTTCTCCGCCTTGTGGTGCTCCCATTCCATGAAGGTCTGGTTGACCGCCTCGACGTCGAAGCCGGGGTAGTCGGTCTGGTCCATCAATTCCTTGGTGTAGTCGCCCTGGAACCAGATCATCTGCTCGGCGTCTTCCAACGTCTCCTCACGTGCGCGCCACTTTGCGCCGTGCTCGGCCATCGCCTCGGCGGACGGCAGCTTGATGCGGCCCATGATGACGTCGCGGGCGAACCAGGCCTGCGCGTCGAACATGTTGAAGGTGTAGAACTGGTCCTGCATGCCGATGAAGGACAGTTTCGGGTTCTTCTCCCAGACGACGCCCTCATAGAGCCCGTCCGGCCACATACGGTTGGCGGTCTTGAGCTTCAGTTCCTCGGTGAGGAACGGGAAGGAATGCAGATAGCCGGTGCACAGGATGATGGCGTCGACATCCCTGGTGGTGCCATCCTTGAAATGCGCGGTCTTGCCGACGACCTTCTGCAGCAGCGGCACCTCTTTCCAATTGTCCGGCCATTTGAAGCCCATCGGCTTCGAGCGGTAGCTGGAGGTGATCGATTTGGCGCCGTATTTGTAACATTGCGAACCGATGTCCTCGGCCGAATAGGAGCGGCCGATGATCAATATATCCTTGCCCTTGAACTCCATCGCGTCGCGGAAATCGTGGCTGTGCAGGATGCGGCCGTTGAAGGTGGAGAAGCCCTCGAAATAGGGCACGTTGGGCACCGAGAAATGCCCGGAAGCGACGACGACATTGTCGAACTCTTCCGAATAGGTGACGTCGTTGGTGCGGTCGTGCGCGGTGACGGTGAATTTCTTCGTCTCGTCCGAGAAGGTGACCATGCGCACCGGGCTGTTGAAGCGCACCCATTTGCGCAGGCCTGACTTCTCGACGCGGCCCTTGATGTAGTCCCACAGCACGGCACGCGGCGGGTAGGAGCCGATCGGCCGGCCGAAATGCTCCTCGAATGTGTAGTCGGCGAATTCCAGGCATTCCTTCGGTCCGTTCGACCAGAGGTAGCGGTACATCGAGCCGTGCACCGGATCGCCATGCTCGTCAAGGCCGGTGCGCCAGGTATAGTTCCACAGGCCGCCCCAGTCCGACTGCTTTTCGAAGCAGACGATTTCGGGAATGTCGGCGCCCTTGTCGGCCGCCGACTTGAAAGCCCTGAGCTGTGCCAGGCCGGACGGGCCGGCTCCGATGACGGCAACGCGACTTTTCATGGCAGGCCTCCCGATCTGAATTGCTCTTACGAAACAAATTTCACTCACAGGACAGTAATTGGCCCTTTCGTGCTGTCAACAGCCCGATGCTGAAACAAGGTTCCGCCGATGTGGATTTCCCGCGAAAAATCGGACGCTGCCAAACATCATTATCATCCGCATGCGCGTTCACGCGGCTTGCCGTCGCAGTTGCGCTCCTGTATCGGCACCTGACATGTTCACCTAGAGTGAAATAAATCCCAGGAGTGCCGGGGGCGACATGGCGAAGAAGGTTTCCGATCCCAAGGCTGGTCTCGCCGGTGCGACGGCCAAGCCGCTGCCAAAGGTTTCGGCCGACGGCAAGATCATCCGCGCGCCGCTGACGCAGAACCCGCATGCCATTCGCGACACGCGCGAAAAAGTGCTGGAGGTGGCGATCGGCCGCGAGGTGCGGGCGTTCCGCAAGAAACTCGGTATCACCGTCGCCGATCTGGCGGTCGCCACCGACATTTCTCTGGGCATGCTGTCGAAGATCGAGAACGGCATCACCTCGCCGTCGCTGACCACCTTGCAGGCACTGTCGCGGGCGCTCGGCGTTCCTGTCACCGCCTTTTTCCGCCGCTTCGAGGAAGAGCGCAGCGCCGTCTTCGTCAAGGCCGGCCAAGGCCTCGATGTCGAGCGCCGCGGCACCCGTGCAGGCCATCAGTACAATCTGCTCGGCCATATCGGCTCCAACACCAGCGGCGTCGTCGTCGAACCCTATCTGATCACACTGACCGAGGATTCCGATGTGTTCCCGACCTTCCAGCATGAGGGCATGGAGTTCCTCTACATGCTGGAAGGCGAGGTGGTTTACCGGCACGGCAGCAATCTTTACCCGATGAAGCCCGGCGACAGCCTGTTCTTCGACGCCGACGCGCCGCACGGGCCGGAACAGCTCACGAAACTGCCGATGCGGTACTTGTCGATTATTTGCTATCCGCAGAGCGCGGGGTGAGTTGGCCAATCTCCCCCCTTGTGGGGGAGATGTCCGGCAGGACAGAGGGGGGCGCTGTCCCGCCGACTTCTCAATCGATTGGAGCTGCGGCCTTAGGGTTGTTGGTGGTCTTTCGCGGACACGGGAAAGGTATGCGTTCCTTGCGCCCCCCTCTGCCCTGCCGGGCATCTCCCCCACGAGGGGGGAGATCGGCAGCTTCACGGGCGGCAGCTTCAATCCGGCCCAAAGCCCGAACTTGTCGCACTGCCATCATCCAGCTTCGACAGCCACTCGACCAACGCCGGACGATAGCGCGTCAGGCCCTTGTAGTTGGCGAGTTCGTCGGGCAGGTCGCGGATGACGCGGTGCAGGCGCCGTGCCCATTTCGGCTGCGTCACCAGTTCGTCCATCTTGATCAGATAGCAGCGGATCGGGAAGACGATGCCGTTGGAGCGCGGCAGGCGCCAGAAACTCTGCAACTCGACACGCAGATGCACCTTGTCGCCGACATTCTCCGGCGTCACCGTCGCCCGGTCCGGCCCCCATTTGTGGTAATTCTCCGGGCTGGTGTCGAGGCGCGGGTTGATGGTCATCGTCCAGTTCAGGCGCCGCGCCGGCTTGCCCTGCTGGATGTTGGTGAGGAATTTCAGCGCCCTGACGAAAATCCCCTTCTCATGCGCCAGCGGCACCGGCGCATGCCATTCGAAGAAGTTCATGCCGATGTCGAAATCGAGCGACCAGTCGGCCTGGGTGGTGACCATGCCGGCATCCATCCACAGATTGCCGTCGCGCTGATCGAGGATGCAGAAATCACCCTGGCTTTGCCGGGTGATGTATTCCATCGGCCCGTAGGGCAGCGTCGAGGTGTCGCCGAAGGTGAAGGTGTCGTCGATGCCGAGCGGCCGGTTGATCCAGCGCCAGCGATCGCCGTCGCGGGTCAGCGTGAAATGCTCGGGATAGCCCAGCGCCTGCTGCTCCATCAAAAGCTCGAGCAGATCCCAGCCGGCCAGCGTCATGTGCGGCAGCGACTGGCAGCGCAGCGGATCCTCGGCCAGCACCAGCGCGCGGTCCTGCATCTCGGCGACATAGTGCTCGTCGACGTCGATCAGATTTTCCAAGACGCTGCCCCTGGGTCCGACGACATGCGGCTCGATGTTGACCGCATACATGTAGGCGTCTTCGTGGAACGGGAACGGGAAACGCCTGATGTGCTCCGGGCTGTTCTTGAAGGTGAAGTCGTCGCGGAACGTTTCCTTGCGAAAGGTGATGCCCATGATCTTCTCCTACCGTTCCAGGACCAGCGACCGGCCTTCGAAGCGCGACACGCACGGCATGATCTTCCTGCCCGAACGGTGCTCTTCCTCGCTCAGCCAGTGGTCGTTGTGGATGAACTTGCCGTCGCAAGAAATGACGTTGGTTTCGCACTGGCCGCAAACACCGCCACGGCAGAGATAGGGCGGATCGACGCCGGCCGCCTCGATCGCTTCCAAGAGGCTCTGCTGTTCGTCGACGCGGATCGCCTTGCCGCTGACGGCAAGCGTCACGTCGAACGGCAGTCCGGGTTGAGGGGCCGCGAAATGCTCGAAATGCACGGTTTCCGCCGGCCAGCCGAGGCTTGCCGCGCGATCGCGCACCCAACCGATCATGCCGGCCGGGCCGCAGACATAGAGATGCGTGCCGAGCGGCTGCGTCGACAGCAACCGGTCGAGTTCGATGCGCTCGTCGAGGTCATCATGATAGAGCCTGACCCGGCGGTCGTAGCGCTCGCGCAGCACGTCGGCATAGGTGCCGAGTGCAGCGGTGCGGCAGGTGTAGTGCAGTTCGAAATTGCCGCCTTCCGCCGCCAGTTGCGCGGTTTGCGCCATGAACGGGGTGATGCCGATGCCGCCGGCCAGCATCAAGTGCTTTTTGGCGCGCAGGTCGAGCGAGAACAGGTTGACCGGATAGCTGACCACCATCTCCAGCCCCGGCCTGACATTCCGATGCATGAACAGCGATCCGCCGCGGCCGACATCGTCGCGGCGTACCGAGATCGTGTATTCGCGCGTATCGAGCGGCGAGCCCATCAGCGAATAGGGATTGAGCCTGGTGCGTTCGCCGTCGCGCATCTCGACCACGACATGGGCGCCACCGGAAAAAGTCGGCAAAAGCTGCCCGTCGCGCCGGCGAAAATGGAAGCGGGTGACGAGGTCGTTGACCGGGACGACGTCGCTGACCACGACATCGAGTTTTGTTGTTCCGGTGCTCATCGAAAAATCTCCTCCATCGGAGGAATCTCCGAGCGATCTTCCGCATTGATGCAGACGCCCTGGAAGGCTGCGATGCGCCTGGAATAATGGTCGCGCACCAGCAGCAGCAGGCCGCAATGCGCGCAGGTCGCGGGCTGCGTCGTGACATTTTCGGTGATGCCCTTGCAGTGGACGCATTGCATGCGCCGCGCCAGCGAGCCGCGGTGCTCGGTCTGGATCGAGGTGTGGTCGATGCCGGCCTCAAGCGCCACCTGCATCGCCTGGCCGATCAGGCCCTCGGTGCCCGAGAGATAGAGGCGCAGGCCCATATGCGCGTTGGCCAGTGTCTGCCGGAGCCGTGGCAGCAGGCTGGCAAAGGACGGCGCCTGGTGGAACTGTGCCGGCTTCAGCGCTTCGAGGGCGGCGGTGTGTTTGCCGTCGGGCCCGGGAATGAAGACGATTTCGGCGTCGTCGAAAAACCCGGGCGGCGCGCTCCCGGCCATCTCCGCTATTGCCAGCGCCCCTTCCGCATCCGCGATGAAAAGATGATGCTTGCCGGGCTGCGGAGACAAGGTTCCGTAAACCGGCCGGCTGATGATGCTTTTGGCTGCCATTTAAGTCTTCGTGCCTCGAACCCCTCGCCGTTGACTATGCCTCAACCTTTCGCCGTGCGCTTGGTCTTCTTGGGATCGTCGAAGGGAAGCGGCTGCGCCGTCGCCTTGATGGCACCGCTCTTGTTGCGGATTTCGAGCTTGGTGTCCTTGACCGCGCAGTCGACGTCGAGTCGGGCGATGCCCATCGATTTCTCGACCAGCGGCGAATACATGGCGCAGGTCACCACGCCCACCTTTTTGCCGTCGCGGTAGACCGGCGCGCCTTCGTCTGCCGGCTCCTTGCCGTCGAGCAGCACGCCATAGATCTTGAAGCGTTCCTTGCCTTTCAGGCGGTAATGCTCCTCGGCGCCGCGAAAGCCGGTCTTGCCGGGGCTGACGGTGAAGTCGAGGCCGAGTTCCCACAGCGTGTCGCCGGGGCCTTCATTGTCGAACGGATACTTTTGCGAATTGTCGTAGGGATAAAAGAGCAAATAACTTTCGACGCGCAGCATGTCGAGCGTGGTGAAGCGGCATGGAATGATGCCGGCGCTCTTGCCCTCGTCGAGGATCCTGTCCCAGATCGTGCCGGCATCCTGGCCGCGGCAGAAGATCTCGTAGCCGCGCTCGCCGGTATAGCCGGTGCGCGAAATCATGACGGGCAAGCCGAACAGTTGCGTCTGCATGTGATGGAAATAGTTGAGGTCGCGAATACCCGGCACGTGTTTGGCCAGATAATCAACGGCGGTTGGCCCCTGCAACGACAAATCGTGCAGATTGTCGTCGAAGCGCAGCGAGACGTCGCGTCCTACCGAAGCACGCTGCAACTCCTCATGGCCGGTGCCCGAACCATGCACGACCATCCATGCATTCGGTCCGGTCCGGTAGAGGATACAGTCGTCGGTGAATTTCCCCGCCTCGTTCAGCATGCAGGCATAGGCCGACTTGCCGGGATAGATCTTTTCGACATCGCGCGTCGTCGCCAGGTCGATCAGGTGTGAGGCATGCGGCCCGGTGATGTGGACCTTCTTGAGGCCGGAGACATCCATCAGGCCGGCCTTGGTGCGGATGGCGATATACTCCTCATCGGCATCCTTGTCGTAGGTCCAGGCGGTGCCCATGCCGCTCCAGTCTTCGAGCTTCGAACCGAGCGCTCGGTGGCGATCCGCCAGGGTCGAAAATCTCCAGGATGCCGTCATCCGCTCGTCCTCCGTTTCGATAATGCTCTGCTGTTCCCTGCCCCCTGCGCAGCGGCGGAAGCTTTGGCCGAATATTGATCGCAAACCTCCGGGCGCCGCAATACCCATAAGCAATTAATTTCATTGTCAGGCAAAATCCATTGCGCCAAGCAAACGGTTAACCCTGCGTAAATCGCGCTTGACAATTGCGGAATTCGGACCGAGTTTATGAAAAAAATTTCACTCTGTTGAAAGAGGACGGCGTACGGGGATTCGGAACCGGATGCCGGAAAAAAGGGGGAAAGCCGATGTCAGACATGCAGCAGCGCATCGAAGCGCTGTACCGTTCCGACCTGCGCGGATGCGCGCTCCTGATCATCTGCCTGTGGGCGACGATCCTCTTCGTTCTCCTCATGACATGGCCCTACATCCCGCACGGCGGCATCAAAGCCGTCGTCGCGATCGCCGCTGGCGCCGTGCTGATCTTCAACACCGCCGCCATCCTGGCGATGGTAAGGCACTACAAGGAAGACAAGGAATTCATCTACGGGCTCGACATCAAGAACGCCGACGCGTTCAGCAACCGCAAGTCCTGAGGGGTAGAAGAAATGTCCCGCTACACGCCGCCGGAGCAAAGCAAGGCCGGGCAGGTTTTCGACATCGCCGTCGTCGTCGTCGCCATTTTCGTGGCACTGTGGCTACCGCTCAAGCTGGGCCTCGCCGGCGCGGCGAAATCCATCGACGCGCTCGACGCCAAGACCTGGGAAGCGCTAGGCCAGAACCCGACCATGGCGTCTATCTGGGAAAAGCTCGGCTATACGCCCGAGACGGCGCACGACATCATCCAGAACCGCTTCCACTATGTCATCGACTGGCCGACGCTGATCATCATGGCGGCGGTGCTGATCGGTTATTTCGTCTTCCTGTTTCGTGCATCAGACCGCGAATATCGCGACGTCATCAACGAAAAATTCGACGACAAGTAAGAGTTCTGAGGACGATCTAATTCGGGGGACACGATCATGTGGGTGGCACTCTCTTACGCATGCTGGGGCATCTCGATCGTGCTCGCTTTGTGGATGCTCTACGACTGGTTCAAGGTCGACACGACCTTCTCCGAAGAGGTGCTGACCTCCTCGCGCGAAGGCGAACTGGAAGCCACTTCCGAAAAACACCGGATCTGAGTGAGGATTGAACAATGACGATCGCACTTGAACCGGCTGCCCCGGCTGCCCAAGGGGACAGAGTTTCACTCCTGCGCGTGCTCGGACCGGCCCATGTCTGGGCGCTCGGCGTCGGCATCGTCCTGGTCGGCGAATTCACCGGCTGGAATTTCTCGGCCGACAAGGGTGGCGCACTTGCTGCGCTGATCGTCTGCTGGGTCGTGGGATTGCTCTACACCTCGGTCGCCATGATCGATTCCGAGGTGACATCGACCGTGGCCGCCGCCGGCGGCCAGTATGCGCAGGCAAAGCACATCGTCGGACCGCTGATGGCGTTCAACGTCGCGCTGTTCCTGGTCTTTGCCTACACCATGCTCGAAGTGTCCGACGCCATCCTGCTCGGCGACACCATCGTCGCCAAGGCTGGCGTCGAAGGGCTCACCCACAATTCCTTCATCGCCGCGACCATCGTCGTGCTGGCGTGGCTGAACTATCGCGGCGTGCTGATGACGCTCAACGTCAACTTCGTCATCACCGCGATCGCCTATATCTCGATCGTCATCCTGTTCTTCTCGGTCAGCCCGTGGACGCAAGGCGCGGTGCTGAAGCTGAACGAACTGGTCACTCCCGGCAATGCGCTCCCCTATGGCTGGATCGGCGTCATCGCCGCCTTCCAGTTCGGCATCTGGTACTATCTCGGCATCGAGGGCACCACACAGGCCGCCGAGGAAGTGCGCTCGCCCGCCCGCTCGCTGCCCTACGGCACCATGGCCGGCATGATCACGCTTTTGATCGCAGCCGCCATGACCTGGTATGTCTGCGCCTCGATGATGCCGTGGGAGTATCTCGGCATCACCTATTATCCGCTGTGGGACGCCGGCAAGCTGACCGGCAGCCCGCTGCTCGAGAACCTGTTGTTCGTCGCCACGCTGCTTGCCGCGCTGGCGTCGGCCAATGGCTGCATCAACGACGCGGCGCGCGCCTGGTTCTCGCTCGGCCGTGACCGTTATCTGCCGGCCTGGTTCTCGGCGGTGCATCCGAGATACCGCACGCCTTATCGCTCGATCCTGTTCCTGCTGCCGATCGCGCTGGCCTTCGCCTTCATCGCCGACCTTAATCAGGCGATCACCTTCTCGATCCTGTCGGGCGTGCTGCAATACACCTTCATGAGCATCAACATCATCATGTTCCGCAAGAAGTGGCCGCTCGGCTCGATCCGCCGCGGCTACACGCACCCCTTCCATCCGATCCCGGCCATCGTGCTGTTTTGCCTGTGCGTGGTGACCTTCTTCGCCATCTTCCTCGGCTTCGGCTCGCAGCTGATCGCCATGGTCGCCTTCTATTTCCTGATCTCGCTGTGGTTCCATTTCTATCGCTACAAATTCGTGCGGCGCGGCGACCAATTCACCATGCCGTGGCCAAAGCCGCAGGGTTATTGATGGGAGTAGGCCCGTCCGGATCCCGGGCGGGCCTGGCATGAGAAAATGTCCGAGGTGACATCAGCACTGCTGGCCGGGGCCATTGTCCTGGCTGTCGTCCTCCACCTTGCCCGGCAGGCGCGTGCCAGCCGCAGCAGGGCATCGATGGCGCTCGCCGTTGAGCAAGGCCGCATCCGCACAGTCATCGCCGACGCTGCCAATGTTTCGGATGGCACCGCCGGCGTCATCACCTGGGAAGGGTCATGGAGCGGGCGGCGAGTTCAGCTGCGCACGATCGTCGACACACTGGCGACGCGAAAACTCCCGGCACGTTGGCTCAGCATCTCGATCACCGAGCCGGTGGCTGTGCCCGGCATCTTCGACATGATGATGCGGCCGGGGTCGCCAACGACCTTCTCCAATTTCGATCATCTTGACCACACGCTGCCGAAGAGTTCCGCATTTCCGGCTGAGGCCGTGTTGCGGACGGATCGCAGGGGCGTCCACTTCCCGCTGGAGACCATCGCCGGTCACCTCGGGATTTTTTCCGAAGGGCGCGCCAAGGAACTGCTGATCACGCCCAAAGGTATACGCATCGTCTGGCTGCTGGCGGAAGCCGAACGGGCACGCTATGGCGTTTTCCGGCAAGCCGAATTCGGCGACGCAACACTGGATCCCGCACTGATCGAAAGACTGCTGGTGTCGGTGTCGGCGCTTCGCGACGCGATCAATAAAAGCGAACGGCAGGCCGCATGACCAGTTCCGCCACTGCACCCACTCCTCCGAGCCCGTATCTGGTTCTCGGCGCGGCAATCGTGCTGCCGGCAAGCGGGCACGTCATTCTGGGCGTGCCGGTGCGCGGCCTGCAGTTCCTTTTCTTCATGGTGATCCTGGCATGGGTGACGGCCAAGATCGCACCGCCCGATGCCAGCTTTGTCGGCCGTCACGCCGGCGGCTTCCTGATCTATGCCTTGTCGATTCTCGACGCCTACAAGATCGCTCGCATCCGCACCGCCAAATGGGTTCACGATGCCCGGCGAGACGGCGACAGTGCGCAGAGCGGCATTGAGCCGCATAGGTAACTAGAGGAATATTTTTTTCATACGATTGAATTTGTGCAACTCATTCGATACATCCTCTCTTAGCTACAAACGATCTCTTAGCTACAAACATCGGGAGGCTGACATGTGTGGAATTGTCGGACTGTTTTTGAAGGACAAGTCGCTGGAGCCCCAGCTTGGCGCGATGCTGTCGCAGATGCTGATCTCGCTCAGCGATCGCGGTCCCGACAGCGCCGGCATCGCCATCTATGGCGCACCCTCCAAAAATGAGGCCAAGATCACCATCCAGTCGGCCAAGCCGGACCGCGATTTCCGCGGCCTTGAGGCGGAGCTCGCCAAGGCCATCGGCACGCCGGTGACGATCGCGGTGAAATCCACCCATGCGGTCGTCAGGACCACGGCCGCCAAGATCGATGAAGCGCGCGAAACCATCCAGACGCTGCGCCCCGACATCCGCATCATGGGCGCCGGCGACGTTGTCGAGATCTACAAGGAAGTCGGCCTGCCCGAGGCGGTCGTCGATCGCTTCGATGTCCGCAAGATGACCGGCACGCATGGCATCGGCCACACCCGCATGGCGACGGAATCGGCTGTGACGACAATGGGCGCGCATCCGTTCTCGACCGGCGCCGACCAGTGCCTGGTGCACAATGGCTCGCTGTCCAACCACAACAATGTTCGCCGCGAGCTGATCCGCGAAGGCATGACCTTCGAGACCGAAAACGACACCGAGGTTGCTGCCGCCTATCTCTCGTCGCAGATGGCGCATGGCAAGAATCTCGGCGAGGCGCTGGAAGGCACGCTTTCCGATCTCGATGGCTTCTTCACTTTCGTCGTCGGCACCAAGAACGGCTTTGGCGTGGTGCGCGATCCGATCGCCTGCAAGCCCGCCGTGATGGCCGAGACCGACCAGTATGTCGCCTTCGGCTCGGAATATCGCGCGCTGACCAAACTGCCCGGCATAGACAATGCGAGGGTCTGGGAACCCGAGCCCGCAACCGTCTATTTCTGGGAGCATTGAGTTCATGCCGGCAACCACGCTTTCAAAGACCGCGGCGCACGACCCTCGGGTCTTCGATCTTGACCAATCGTCGCTGCGCGAACTCAACCAGGCGCTGCACAATCTGGCTCCCGGCTCGAATGAAACGGCGTGGGAAGTGCTGAACCCGAAAGGCAGCCACTCGGTCGCCGTCGGAGTCGACCAGCCTGTTGCCATCGATGTGCGTGGCAGCGTCGGTTACTACTGCGGCGGCATGAATTCCGGCAGCACGATTACCGTGCATGGCTCGGCAGGGCCTGGCGTCGGCGAGAACATGATGTCCGGCTCGATCACCATCAAAGGCGACGCCAGCCAGTATGCCGGCGCCACCGGCAAGGGCGGCCTGCTGGTCATCGAAGGCAACGCCTCGTCGCGCTGCGGCATTTCGATGAAGGGCATCAACATCGTCGTGCACGGCAATATCGGCCACATGTCGGCCTTCATGGCGCAGTCGGGCAATCTGGTGGTGCTGGGCGACGCCGGCGATGCGCTGGGCGATTCCATCTACGAGGCGCGGCTGTTCGTGCGCGGCAAGGTCGACAGCCTGGGTGCCGACTGCATCGCCAAGGAGATGCGGCCAGAACATCTGGAATTGCTGCAAGGCCTGCTCGATCGCGCCGGCGTCACCGGCGTCAAGCCGTCGGAGTTCAAGCGCTACGGCTCGGCGCGTACCCTCTACAATTTCAATATCGACAACGCCGACGCGTATTGAGGCAGCATGACCTATCGCAACCCGCCGACGACGCCGCGCAAATCCGCGACCTTCGATGACTACACGCTTTCCGAGATCCGCCGTGCCGCGGCGACCGGCATCTATGATATCCGTGGCGCCGGCGCCAAACGCAAGCTGCCGCATTTCGACGACCTGTTGTTCCTCGGCGCCTCGATCTCGCGCTATCCGCTCGAAGGCTATCGCGAGCGCTGCGACACCAGCGTCGTACTCGGTTCGCGCCATGCCAAGAAGCCGATCGAGCTGAAGATCCCGATCACCATCGCCGGCATGAGCTTCGGCTCGCTGTCGGGCCCCGCCAAGGAAGCGCTCGGGCGCGGCGCAACCCTGTCGGGCACCTCGACCACCACCGGCGATGGCGGCATGACCGAGGAAGAGCGCGGTCATTCCAAGCAGCTGGTCTATCAATATCTGCCCTCGCGCTACGGCATGAACCCGCGCGACCTGCGCCGGGCCGATGCGATCGAAGTCGTCGTCGGCCAGGGCGCCAAGCCCGGTGGCGGCGGCATGCTGCTTGGCCAGAAGATCTCCGACCGCGTCGCTGAAATGCGCACGCTGCCGAAAGGCATCGACCAGCGCTCGGCTTCGCGCCACCCGGACTGGACCGGACCCGACGATCTCGAGATCAAGATCCTCGAACTGCGCGAGATCACCGACTGGGAAAAGCCGATCTACGTCAAGGTCGGCGGCGCGCGGCCCTACTATGACACCGCGCTTGCAGTGAAGGCGGGCGCCGATGTGGTCGTCGTCGACGGCATGCAGGGCGGCACCGCGGCAACCCAGGAAGTGTTCATCGAAAATGTCGGCATGCCGACGCTTGCCTGCATCAGGCCGGCGGTGCAGGCGCTGCAGGATCTCGGCATGCACCGCAAGGTGCAGTTGATCGTCTCCGGCGGCATCCGCAACGGCGCCGACGTCGCCAAGGCGCTGGCGCTCGGCGTCGACGCGGTCTCGATCGGCACGGCCGCCCTTGTCGCGCTCGGCGACAACGATCCCCGCTGGGAGGCGGAGTACAACGAGCTCGGCACCACGGCCGGCGCCTATGACGACTGGCACGAGGGGCGCGACCCCGCAGGCATCACCACGCAGGACCCCGAACTGATGAAGCGGGTCGACCCGGTGGCCGCCGGACGCCGGCTGGCGAACTACCTCAAGGTGATGACGCTGGAAGCGCAGACCATCGCCCGTGCCTGCGGCAAGAACAGCCTGCACAATCTGGAACCCGAGGACCTCGTCGCGCTGACGATCGAGGCAGCCGCCATGGCCGGCGTACCGCTGGCCGGCACCAACTGGATACCGGGGAAGAACGGCTTCTGATCAATGAAGGGCCGAAGCCCACACGCTCTGGGGCCACAATCGACAAAAAAATGGGGAACTTCCGTGACAGTTGATCTTGCTGAATTCGCAAGGGCGAAAAACGTCAAATACTTCATGATTTCCTACACCGACCTGTTCAGCGGGCAACGCGCCAAGCTGGTGCCGGCGCAAGCCATAGCCGACATGCAGAAGGACGGCGCCGGCTTTGCGGGTTTCGCCACCTGGCTCGATCTCACGCCGGCGCATCCCGACATGCTGGCGGTGCCGGACCCGGGCTCGGTCATCCAGCTGCCATGGAAGCCTGAGGTCGCCTGGGTCGCGGCCAACTGCATCATGGACGACAAGGAGGTCGATCAGGCACCGCGCAACACGCTGAATCGGCTGATCGCGGAGGCGGCCAGCGACGGCATGCATGTCAAGACCGGCGTCGAGGCCGAGTTCTTCCTGATCTCGCCCGACGGCAAGACGATCTCCGACGAATACGACACGGCCTCAAAGCCCTGCTACGACCAGCAAGCGGTGATGCGGCGCTACGACGTCATCGCCGAGATCTGCGACCACATGCTGGCACTCGGCTGGGGCGCCTATCAGAACGACCACGAGGACGCCAACGGCCAGTTCGAGATGAACTGGGCCTTCGACGACGCGCTGGCGACCGCTGACAAGCACTCGTTCTTCAAGTTCATGGTGAAGTCGATCGCGGAGAAGCATGGCCTGCGCGCAACCTTCATGCCCAAACCCTTCCAGGGCCTGACCGGCAATGGCTGCCATGCCCATATCTCGGTCTGGGACAAGGCCGGCAAGACCAACGTCTTCGCCGACAATTCGATGGAGCTTGGCCTGTCGGCCAAGGGCAGGAATTTCCTCGGCGGCATCATGAAGCATGCCTCCGCGCTGGCCGCGATCACCAACCCGACGGTGAATTCCTACAAGCGCATCAACGCGCCGCGCACCATTTCGGGCGCGACCTGGGCGCCGAACACGGTGACCTGGACCGGCAACAATCGCACCCACATGGTGCGCGTGCCCGGCCCCGGCCGCTTCGAGCTGCGCCTGCCGGATGGCGCCGCCAACCCCTATCTCCTGCAGGCGGTCATCATCGCGGCCGGACTTGACGGCATTCGCTCGAAGGCCGATCCCGGCAAGCGCTACGACATCGACATGTACCAGCATGGACATACGGTGAAAGGGGCACCGAAGCTGCCGCTCAACCTGCTCGATGCCTTGCGCGAGTTCGACAAGGACAAATCGCTCAAGGCGGCGCTGGGTGAGGAATTCTCGTCGGCCTACCTAAAGCTGAAGCACCAGGAATGGAATTCCTATGCTTCGCACTTCACGCAATGGGAGCGCGACCACACGCTGGATATCTAGAGCATCGGACCGAAAAGTGCGAAGCGGTTTTCGGATGAATCCGATGCGTCAGGAAAGATCCAGCGCGACGCGAGCGACCTCGGAATGAACGTATGAAATATTCGATCTTTTCGCTCGCCCGCGCCGCCCTGTCCGGCCACAAGAACTGGCAACGCACCTGGCGCGACGCCACGCCGAAGGATCGCTACGACGTGGTGATCATCGGCGGCGGCGGCCATGGCCTTGCCACCGCCTGGTTCCTGGCCAGCGAGTACGGCATCAAGAATGTCGCCGTGCTTGAAAAAGGCTGGATCGGCTCCGGCAATGCCGGCCGCAACACCACCATCATCCGCTCCAATTACGGCCTGCCCGGAAACACAGGCTTCTACGAATTGTCGATGAAGCTCTGGGAGCGGATGGAGCAGGATCTCAACTACAACACGATGGTCAGCCAGCGCGGCGTCATCAACCTCTACCACTCCGACGCACAGCGCGACGCTTATGCGCGGCGCGGCAACACCATGCGCATCAACGGCATCGACGCCGAACTGCTCGACCTCGCTGCCGTCAAGAAGATGATACCGTTCCTGAACTTCGACAATGCGCGCTTTCCCGTGCAAGGCGGGCTGTTGCAGCGACGCGGCGGCACGGCGCGGCACGATGCTGTTGTCTGGGGCTATGCGCATGCGGCGAGCGAACTCGGCGTCGACATCATCCAGAATTGCGAAGTCACCGGCTTCGTCAGGGACGCCAATGGCAAGGTGACCGGCGTCGAGACATCCCGCGGCAAGATCGGCGCCGGCAAGGTCGGCATGGCGGTTGCCGGAAGTTCCTCGCGTGTCGCGGCAATGGCCGGTTTACGCCTGCCTATTGAAAGCCATGTGCTGCAGGCCTTCGTCTCCGAGGCGATCAAGCCGCTCATCCCCGGCGTCATGACCTTCGGCGCCGGCCATTTCTACGTCAGCCAGTCCGACAAGGGCGGGCTGGTGTTCGGCGGCGACATAGACGGCTACAATTCCTACGCCCAGCGCGGCAACATGCCTGTCATGGAGGACGTCTGCGAGGGCGGCATGGCGCTGATGCCGATGATCGGCCGCGTGCGTCTGCTGCGCCAGTGGGGCGGCATCATGGACATGTCGATGGACGGTTCACCGATCATCGACAAGAGCCCGGTCGACGGGCTCTATATCAACGCCGGCTGGTGCTATGGCGGCTTCAAGGCGACGCCGGGCTCCGGCTTTGTCTTTGCCCACCTTCTAGCCCGCGATGAATCGCACGAAGAAGCCGCGCGGTTCCGCCTCGACCGGTTTCGGACCGGCGCCATGATCGACGAAAAGGGCCAGGGCGCCCAACCGAACCTGCATTGAAGGCGGTTAGAAGAAAATGCGCATTGTCTGTCCCTTCTGCGGCGAACGCGAACTCGGCGAGTTCACCTATCTCGGCGACGCCAAGCCTTTGCGGCCCGAAGCCGGCGCCTCGGAAGACGAGGTCTTCGACTATGTCTATCTGCGCGACAATGTCGCCGGACAGACCAGCGAACACTGGTACCATGGCGGTGGTTGCCGGGCCTGGCTGAAGGTCACCCGCAACACGCTGACGCACGAGATTTCGGCGGTCGAGGCGGCGGCCGGCGCTGGGGCGAGGCAGGTCGCGAAATGAATTTTCTTGTGCAAGTCAGCGCCGCCCCTCACCTGCCTGCCGGCATCCTCTCCCCGTATAGAGACGGGGAGAGGGACGCTGGCCGCAACCTGGCCGCTATTCCTGCAACGTTGATGATTAGCGAAATCGTGGACGAGAGCGTCCTTCTCCCCGTCTCTATACGGGGAGAAGTGCCCGGCAGGGCGATGAGGGGCAGCACTACGCTGCCACATGAGGTCGAAGCGACGAAGGGTCGGCAGTCATGACCTCCAGCCAATCCCACCGCCTCACATCCGGCGGTCTTGTCGACCGCTCGGCGCCGCTGAACTTCCGTTTCGACGGCAAGGCTTTCTCCGGCTTCCAGGGCGATACGCTCGCCTCGGCGCTGATCGCCAATGGCGTCAAGCTGGTCGGCCGCTCGTTCAAATACCATCGCCCGCGCGGTATTCTCACCGCCGGTTCGGAAGAACCCAACGCGCTGGTCGAGCTGCGCAACGGCGCACGGCGCGAGCCGAACACCAAGGCGACGACAGCCGAACTCTATGAAGGGCTGGAAGCCGCAAGCCAGAACCGCTGGCCATCGCTGCGACACGACGTGATGTCGGTGAACCAGCTGTTCGCGCCGATCTTCGTTGCCGGCTTCTACTACAAGACCTTCATGTGGCCGGCGAAGTTCTGGGAAGCCATCTATGAGCCGGCGATCCGCCGCGCCGCCGGTCTAGGCCGCGCCGCCGGCGTTGCAGACCCGGACCACTACGACAAGGCATGGGCGCATTGCGATGTGCTGATCGCCGGTTCAGGTCCGGCCGGTCTGGCCGCGGCATTGGCAGCCGGCCGCTCTGGTGCCCGCGTCATCCTGTGCGAAGAGGATTTTGTCCCCGGCGGCGGCCTGCTGTCGGACGGCGGCACAATCGACGGCCTGCCGGCGGCCGAATGGCTGTCGCGGACGCTGATCGAACTTGGCTCAATGCCCGATGTCCGCATCATGACCCGCACGACGCTGTTCGGCGTCTACGATGGCGGCACCTATGGCGCGATTGAGCGGGTCAACGACCACCTGCCCTCGCCGCCCGAGCACCAGGTGCGCCAGCGGCTGTGGCGGATCGTGGCTAAACGCTGCGTGGTTGCTGCCGGCGCCCTCGAACGCCCGATCGTGTTTGCCGGCAACGACACGCCCGGCGTGATGATGGCCTCCGCCATGCGCACCTATGTCGCGCGCTATGCGGCGACACCGGCGAAGCGCCTCGCGTTGTTCACCAACAATGAGGATGGCTGGCGCACGGTCGAGACCGCGCTCAATGCCGGCATGCAGATCGCGGCGGTCATCGATGCACGGTCTGACGTGTCGCCGGCGCATCGTTCGCTGGCCTCCAAGGGCGGCTTCCCGGTGCTGCACGGTTCTGTCAGCGGCGTCGATGGCGGCAAGGATGGCGTCAGGAAAATCGCGGTCTCGCTGACCGGTGGCGCGCGCGCCGAGGTCGAAGCGGACGGGCTCGCGGTCTCCGGCGGCTGGAACCCGGCGGTCGGATTGACCTCATACCATCGCGGCCGGCCGAAATGGAGTGACGACATCTCCGCCTTCGTGCCCGACGGCGCGCCTCCCGGCATGGTCGCCGCGGGCGCCGCCAATGGCGATTTCGGGCTTGGCGCTTGCCTGAGCCAGGGATTTGCCGCCGGCGCGGCAGCGGCGCGTGACGCGGGGCACGCTAGTACGGCGGGGGCCGCGCCTGTCGCCGACGACGAGGCATTCTCGCTGACGCCGCTATGGCACGTCGCCGGCAAGGGCAAGGCTTTTGTCGATTACCAGCATGACGTCACCGCCTCTGACATCGAACTGGCGCAGCGCGAGGGCTTTGAATCGGTCGAGCATTTGAAGCGCTACACCACGCTCGGCATGGCCACCGACCAGGGCAAGACCTCGAATGTCGCCGGCCTTGCCATCATGGCCGCGGTCAGCGGCCGTTCGATCCCCGAGACCGGCACGACGATCTACCGGCCGCCTTACGTGCCGGTCGCCATCGGTGCCTTCGCCGGCCATCACCGCGACGAGACGTTCCATGCGACGCGGCTGACGCCGTCGCACCACTGGGCCGTGGAACAAGGTGCTGTCTTCGTCGACACCGGCCTGTGGAAACGCGCGCAATGGTACCCGCGCGCCGGCGAGAAGGACTGGCTGGAATCGGTGACCCGCGAGGTCAAGGCGGTGCGCGGTGGCGTCGGCTTCTGCGATGTCTCGACGCTCGGCAAGATCGACGTGCACGGCCCCGATGCCGGCGCCTTCCTGGATCGCGTCTACATCAACACCTTCTCCAGTCTTGCGGTGGGCAAAGCCCGCTACGGGCTGATGCTGCGCGAGGATGGCATCGTCTATGACGATGGCACGACATCGCGGCTGGCCGAGGACCACTATTTCCTGACCACCACCACCGCCAAGGCCGGGCTGGTGATGCAGCATCTCGAATTCTGTCGGCAGGTGCTGTTTCCCGAACTCGACGTGCAATTGACCTCGGGCTCCGACCAGTGGGCGCAATTCTCGATCGCCGGGCCGAAGACACGCGACCTGCTAAGGGAAATCGTCGATCCGACCGAGGACCTTTCCAACGAAGGCTTTCCATTCATGGGCGCGCGCGAAATAGCACTTCGCGGGGGCCTGAGGGCACGGCTGTTCCGCATCTCGTTCTCAGGCGAGATGGCTTTCGAGATTTCGGTGCCGGCGCGCTTTGGCGATGCCATGGCGCGCAATCTGATGCTGGCCGGCGCGCCATTCGGCGTGACGCCCTACGGCACCGAGGCGCTCGGCGTCATGCGCGTCGAAAAGGGGCACATCGCCGGACCGGAACTGAGCGGCACGACGACGGCGGCTGATCTTGGTCTTGGCAAGATGATGTCGACCAAGAAGGATTATATCGGCCGCGTCATGGCCGGACGCGAGGCACTGATCGCCCCGGATCGCCAGGTCGTGGTCGGCATCAAGCCGACCGACAAGGGCCGCCGCTTGCGCTCTGGCGCGCACATCATCCCGAAGGGTCAGACGCCCGGCCCCGGCAACGACCAGGGCTATATCACCTCGGTCTGCTTCTCGCCCACGTTGGATCAGTGGATCGGGTTGGCCTTGGTCGAGCGCGGCCGCGAGCGGATCGGCGAGATCGTCCACGCGCATGATCCGTTGCGCGGTGAGGATTATGATGTCGAACTGTGCAATCCCGTCTTCTACGATCCGGATGGAGGGCGCCAGCGTGGCTGAGTTTTCCTGGGCTCCCCGCAGTCCCCTTGAAAAGGCGCTTGTTGCCGGGGTGCATGGTGCACGCGGTATCGAGGCCGGCGTCTCGCTGACCGAGGTTCGCAATTTTGATCTGATCCAGGTGATGGCGCGGCGCGGCAAAGGAGCCGAACTGGCAAAGGCGGCCAAGGCCCGGTTTGGTGTTGCTGTCCCTGATGCGCCCAAGGCGGTGCAGACTTCGGACGCCACGCTGATCTGGTCGGGACCGGATCAGTTTTTCGTGCTGTCGAAGGGCGGCAGGCACACGATGCAGACGTTGGCGCCGGCATTGTCCGGTCCCGCGTCGCTGTCCGACCAGTCGCATGCACGCGCCATGATCAGCATTTCCGGAGCCAATGCGCGCGCCATGCTGGCCAAGCTGTTGTCGATCGATCTGCATGCTGGAGCGTTCCTGATTGGCGCTGCCGCCGCCACATCGATGGACCACACCAGTGTCACACTTTGGCGCGGCGGTGATCGGCCAGATGGGCAGGCGGTGCTCAATCTTCTGGTGTTTGCGACGTTTGCCGAAAGCCTGTGGGGCACGATGCTTGATGCGGCAGCGGAATATGGCGTCGACGTCAGCCATTCCGAGGAACTTTAGATCTCGGCGCTGCCCCTCATTGCCCTGCCGGGCATTTCTCCCCGTAAACGGGGCGAAAGAGGCTGGCTGCAATGCCGCGCCATCTCTTTGGCGTTGGCACTTGGCGAAATCGGAGACGATAGCGTCCTTCGCCCCGTTTACGGGGAGAAGATGGCGGCAGCCAGATGAGGGGCAGCGCTGACGTTTGGAAGACAAGGCTGATCTGTGAAATTCAACCTGAACCGATCGCGTCCCGACGCCACCTTCGCCTTGCCAAACGCACGCGCACTGCTATTCTTACCGCTAAAATAATTTCACACACAGGCAAACTTGTTTCTCGAACCGCAAGGCTGAGATGAGCCAGTCGCCCTACCCCGCAATTGCCGCCGGACCGCCCCGGCCGAGCCTCATCCTGAGGCCCGGCCAGATCGCGCTGCCGCCGGGCATGGAGCGTTATACGATCCAGGGCAATGGCGCGGTGCTGATCGACATCGAGGCTGGCGACACGATCACCGTGCGGAATGTCGAAGGCGGCCAGGCCTGCGAGTTGCTGGCCTGGGACAGGACCGGCGCGACCGATCCCGGCATTTTTGGTGAAGCATCGAACAGCAACGCTGCCGGCATCAAGGCGCTGCTTGCCGAGAGCGACGATAGCCTCGCGTCGCTGCGAGGCGGGCTTGCGCGCCGGCAAGTGCAGCTTGACCATGCCAAGGCGGTGCGCGTCTTCGGCGCAGCCACGCCGGCCGGGACCGAGCAGGCCTTCACCGTCGCACGCGACGGCGCGATGCTGATTGCGGCCCCCGGCGGGCCGATGCTGGTCGATGGCCACGACACAGCGACGCCGCTGACCGCCATCGTCCGCCGCGCCACGATCCGTCCGACGGCAAAATCGCAGTTGGCGGACCCGCTGGCCGACCCGGTGCTCGATTTGCGCGTCCATTCGGCGACGGCGGAGACCTATTTCGTCAAGGCGGGCGACTATCTGCAGATCATCGATGTCGACGGGCGCCAATGCACCGACTTCCAGTGCTTTTCGGCCCGCAAGCTGGACAAGGGTTTAGACCACCCGCTCGACGTCACGACCACCCGCACGCTGATGGGTGCGAGCTACCCGATGCCTGGCCTGCATTCGAAATACTACGACCAGGACATGGAGCCGCTGGTCGAGGTGGTACAGGACACATGCGGCCGGCACGATGCCTTCGCGCTCGCCTGCGCGGCCAAATATTACGACGACATCGGCTATCCCGGCCACACCAACTGCTCTGAGAATTTCAACGGCGCTCTGGCCGGCAAGGGCGTCAATCCCCGCGCGGGCTGGATGGCGATCAACTTCTTCTTCAACACGGCGATCGACGCGCATGGCGTCATGGTGTCCGACGAGCCGTGGTCGCGGGCGGGCGACTATGTGCTGCTGCGCGCGCTCACCGACATTGTCTGCGTCTCCTCCGCTTGCCCCGACGACACGACGCCGGCCAATGGCTGGAACCCGACCGACATCCATGTGCGGACCTATTCCGGCCAGCACAAATTCTCGCGAGCGATCGCCAGACGCATGACGCCCGATTCGGAACCGAAAATGACCCGCGAGACAGCTTTTCATTCGAGCTTTGCCAAGCACACCCGCAACTTCGGCGAGTACAGGGGCTATTGGCTGGCCAATTCCTTCGCCAAGGACGGGCCGATCGCCGAATACTGGGCCTGTCGGCAGGACGCGGTCATCATGGACCTGTCGCCGCTTCGCAAGTTCGAGGTCACCGGCCCGGATTCCGAGGCGCTGCTGCAATACACGCTGACCCGCGACGTCAAGAAGCTCGGCGTCGGCCAGGTCGTTTATTCGGCCATGTGCTACGAGCATGGCGGCATGATCGACGACGGCACGCTGCTGCGGCTCGGCAAGGACAATTTCCGCTGGGTCGGCGGTGACGATCTGTCCGGCGAATGGCTGCGCGAGATGGCGGCGAAGCTCGGCCTCAACGTGCTGGTGCGCTCGTCGACCGACCAGATGCATAATGTCGCCGTGCAGGGTCCGAAGAGCCGCGACATCCTGCGAGAAGTGATCTGGACTTCGCCATTGCAGCCGTCGATCGACGAACTCGAATGGTTCCGCTTCGCCGTCGCCCGCATTGGTGGCGGCAACGGCATTCCGGTCGTCGTCTCGCGCACCGGCTACACCGGCGAACTCGGCTACGAGATCTGGTGCCATCCGCGCGACGCCGAAAAGGTGTTCGACGCCATCTGGGAAGCCGGCCAGCCGCATGGGCTGAAGCCGATGGGACTGCAAGCGCTGGACATGGTGCGCATCGAAGCCGGGCTGATCTTCGCCGGCTATGAATTCTCCGACCAGACCGATCCGTTCGAGGCCGGCATCGGCTTCACCGTGCCGCTGAAGAGCAAGACCGACGATTTCATCGGCCGCGAGGCGCTGATCCGCCGCAAGGAGCACCCGCAGACGAAGCTGGTCGGCCTCGACATCGACGCCAATGTCGACGTCGGCCATGGCGACTGCGTGCATGTCGGCCGCGCCCAGATCGGCGTGGTCACGTCGGGCATGCGTTCTCCGGTGCTGAACAAGACCATCGCGCTGGCCAGGCTCGATGTCACCCATTCGGCTGTCGGTACCGAGGTCGAGATCGGCAAGCTCGACGGCCATGCCAAGCGGCTGCCGGCGCGCGTCGTCGCCTTCGCCCACTACGATCCGCAAAAGACCAAACCACGCTCCTGACGGCCTTTCTCCCAAGCCAGTGAGCCGTTCCGGCAGTCTGAGATAGGAATTTTTTCTTGACCTGCTGAGGGCAGCTATGCTACATATTCGTCCATGGTGCTGATTTGCGCCGCGACCCGCCTCCGGCGGGTTTTTCGCTTCCAGACCCCTTGTCCTTTTCTGAACAATCCCGCCCGCGACAGTGTGAAGCCGACATGTTTCGCAAGCGTGATGTGCACGGCGCGACAATTCGCTTGACGTGAAAGCGCGCCGGATCAATCTTCACTGTTAAGAAAAAAATGCGACTGAGTGGAAACACCGGCAGTCGCCCAAGGCATGCGTCGATGATGAAGCCTCGCCAAGCCGCGGCCGTCACGAACGGGGAACATCAAAATGGGGAACAAAGACATATGAGCACGATAGTGACTGCCCTGGAGCCACTTGCCGAAGGCAAGCTGCACCGAAATATCGACTGGCGCGGCGCCTTCTGGGTGGCGAGCGGTGTGCCTGCCCTGGTCCTGTTTTCGATCGGCGGCATTGCCGGCACGACCGGCACGCTGGCATTCGCGATCTGGATCTTCTCCATGATCATGGGCTTCCTGCAATCCTTCACCTATGCCGAAATCGCCGGCCTGTTTCCGAACAAGTCGGGCGGCGCGTCGATCTACGGCGCCACCGCATGGCTGCGCTATTCCAAGTTCATCGCGCCGCTGTCGGTGTGGTGCAACTGGTTCGCCTGGTCGCCGGTGCTGTCGCTCGGCTGCTCGATCGCCGCCGCCTATATCCTCAACGCGTTGGCGCCGGTGCCGCTGTTCACTGACGCCTCGCCGGATGTCGTCGCCTATATCGCGGCGCATGCCGGGACGAGTGCCGCCGATGCCATCACGGCGGTGACCGCGGCGGCGACGCCGGCGATCCGCAACTGGACGCTTTACAGCCACACGCTGGGACCGGTCTCGTTCACGTTCAACGCGACCTTCTTCATCGGCGCGGTGCTGATGCTGATCATCTTCGCCATCCAGCATCGCGGCATCCTCGGCACGGCCAACGTGCAGAAATATATCGGCCTGCTGGTGATCATCCCGATGCTGATCGTCGGCGTGGTGCCGATCGTCACCGGCCAGATCAACTGGGCGAATTTTTCGCCGCTGGTGCCGCTGGCCGCCGCCTATGCGCCCGAGCCTGGGGCCTGGAACATTGCCGGCTGGACGCTGGTGCTTGGCGGCATGTTCATCGCCGCCTGGTCGACCTACGGCTTTGAGACCGCCGTCTGCTACACGTCCGAGTTCAAGAACCCCGGCACCGACACGTTCAAGGCCATCTTCTATTCCGGCCTTTTGTGCATGCTGCTGTTCATCCTCGTGCCGTTCACCTTCCAGGGCGTTCTTGGCCTCAACGGCATGCTGGCGACACCGATTGTCGACGGCTCCGGTGTCGCCGACGCGCTGGCCGGCATGGTCGGCGGCGGCGCGCTGATCCACAGCCTCTTGGTGATGCTGATGATCCTGGCGCTGGTGCTGTGCATCATGACGGCCATGGCCGGCTCTTCGCGTACGCTCTACCAGGGCTCGGTCGATGGCTGGCTGCCGCGCTATCTCAGCCATGTCAACGAACATGGCGCACCGACACGGGCAATGTGGACCGATCTCGTCTTCAACCTTATCGTGCTGGCCATCGCCTCGGCCGACGCGACGAGCTTCTTCTTCATCCTCGCCGTGTCGAACTGCGGCTATATCATCTTCAACTTCCTCAACCTCAACGCCGGCTGGATCCACCGCATCGACAACGGCCATATCGCAAGGCCGTGGAAGGCGCCGAGCTGGCTGCTTGGGATCGGGGCGATCTTCGCATATGTCAACGCGATCTTCATGGGCGCCGGCGCCAAGGTGTGGAACCCGATGGCGCTGTGGGCCGGCCTGATCACCGCGGCCTTGATCATCCCGGTGTTCTGCTTCCGCCACTACATCCAGGACAAGGGCAAGTTCCCCGACCACATGCTGGCCGATCTCGGCATGACGGGGGCCGACCTCTCGGTCAAAAAGGCGGGCATGCTGCCCTATCTGACGCTGGTCGCCGGCGTGGTGGTGATGCTGCTCGCCAACTGGTTCTTCGTCATCTGACCTCATAAAAATGAAAAGGATCGGGCCCGCTTCGGCGCGCCCGATCCTTTTCGACTGGCGTGATCGATCTATTCGGCGGCCAGCGCCAGTTGCGGCTTTTCAGCTTCTTGGCTCAGTTCCAGATCGTCCGTCCGCCCCTCCGCCCCGCGCTTCTTCGGCTCCCGGCCGAAGAACAGGGCGTAACCGGCCGGCAGGACCAGGATGGTCAGCACCGTGGCGACCAGGATGCCGCCCATCATGGCGTAGGCGAGCGGACCCCAGAAGACGCCGCGCGAGATCGGGATCAGCGCCAGCACCGCCGTCAGCGCCGTCAGCGTGATCGGCCGGAAACGGCGAACGGCCGAACCGATGATCGCCTCGTAGCGGTCCATGCCCGCGGCGATGTCCTGGTCGATCTGGTCGACCAGGATGATCGAGTTGCGCATGATGATGCCGAGCAGCGCGATGACGCCGAGAATGGCGACGAAGCCGAACGGCGCGCCGCTGATCAAGAGTGCCGCGGCAGCGCCGATAATGCCAAGCGGACCGGTCGCCAGCACCAGCATCGCCTTGCCGAAGTTCTGCAGCTGGATCATCAGGAGCACGACGATGACGGCCAGCATGATCGGCGCCTTGGCGGCGATCGAAGCCTGGCTTTCCGCCGAATCCTCCGCACCGCCCTGGATCTCGATCTTGTAGCCGGGCGCCAATCCGTCACGCAGGCCCTGCATATCCTTGTACAGTTTGGTGACGACGTCATTGGACTGCACGCCGTCGGGCAGCGTTGCCCGCACGCTGATGGTCGGCAGACGGTCGCGGCGCCACTCGATACCTTGCTCCAGCACCGGCACCACCTTGGCCACCTGCGACAGCGGCACGAAGCCGCCGAAGTCGGTCGGGATATAGACCGAGTCGACCGAGGACAGCAGGCTGCGGCTGGCATCCGGCTCGCGGGCGACGATGGACACCGTCTCCTCGCCGTCGCGGAAGTCGTCGAGCGGCGCGCCGGACATCGTCGCCTGCAGCATCTGGCGGATGCGCTGCGAGGTGACGCCGAGTGCGCGGGCACGATCCTGGTCGATGACCAGCTTCATCGCCGGAACCGGCTCCAGCCAATCGTCATGCACGGCGCCAAGAAGCGGATCCTCACGGAACTTCGCCTTCACCTGGTCGGCGATGCGGCGCACCTCCTGGCGATCCGGCCCCATGACGCGCATCTGCACCGGCCAGCCGGTCGGCGGGCCGAGGAACAGACGATCGACCTTGGCGCGGATGGACGGGAAGTCTTGCGCCAGGACGGTGCGCAACTTGACGATCAGACGTTCGCGAGCCGGTTCGTCATTGGCCATGACGAGCAACTGGGCGAAGTTGGGGTTGCTCAGCTGCTGGTCGAGCGGCAGGAAGAAGCGTGGCGCGCCTTCGCCGATATAGGTGGCGATGAAACGCTTGTCCTTGTCGTCCATCATCTTGGTTTCGAGCGCCTTGGCCTGCGCCTCGACTTCCTTGATGCTGGTGCCTTCCGGCAGCCAAAGGTCGACAAGGATTTCCGGCCGCGACGATTGCGGGAAGAAGTTCTGCGGAATGAACTGGAAAGCCCACAGGCTGGTGCCGAAGGTGACCAGCGTCATCACCAGGACGATGATGCGATGGCGCACGGCCCAGCTGACGGTAGCACGAAGCCGGCGGTAGAAACGTGTGTCGAAGACATCGTGATGGCTGCCGGCATGCTTGCGCTGCTTGAGGATCATGTTGCCGAGCCATGGCGTGAAATAGACCGCGACGAACCAGGAGACGATCAGCGCGATGCCGACGACATAGAACAGGGTGCGGACATATTCGCCGGCGGTCGAGGCCGCGAAGCCGACCGGAATGAAGCCGGCCGTGGTGATCAGCGTGCCGGTCAGCATCGGGAAGGCGGTCGAGGAATAGGCGAAGCTCGCCGCCTCGACCTTGACCATCCCCTCCTCCAGCTTGCGCTCCATCATCTCGACGACGATCATCGCGTCGTCGACCAGAAGACCGAGCGCGATGATCAGCGCGCCCAGCGAGATGCGCTGCAGGTCGATGCCGAGTTCGTACATGATGGCGAAGGTCGCAGCCAGCACCAGCGGGATGGCGATGGCGATGACCAGGCCGGAACGCCAGCCTATCGACAGGAACGAGACGACGAGCACGATCAGCAGCGCTTCGCCAAGCGCATGCATGAACTCGGCCACCGCATCGGTGACGACGCCCGGCTGGTCGGAGATCTGGTCGACCGCAACGCCGTAGGGCAGCGCCTCTTCGAAGCGCTTGTAGGTGGCCTCGACATCCTTGCCGACGTCGGTAACCTTGAAGCCCTTGGCCATGACGACGCCCAACTGCACGCTGTCGTGACCGTTGAAGCGGTATTTGCGCTGGAACGGATCTTCCAGCCCCGAGGTCACCGTGGCGATGTCGCCCAGCCTTGTGACCTGGCCGCCGGCGCGCAGGCGCAGGTTCCGGATATCCTCGACCTTGCCGACATCGCCCTCGACGGAGATGCGTACCGAGTTGGTGCCGGTATCGACGGAGCCGGCCGGGTCGACATTGTTCTGTCCCTTGATCGCATTCTGCAGATCGGTCAGCGTCAAGCCGCGTTCGGCCAGGGCCTTGGACGAGACGTCGATATAGAGCTTTTCCGGCTGGTCGCCGATGATGACGGCCTTCTCGACGCCGGGCGTCGTCAAAAGCATGTCGCGCGCCTGGATGGCGAACGTCTTCAACTCGGGATAGCTGAAGCCATCGCCGCTGATCGAATGCAGCGTGATGAAGGTGTCGCCGAACTCGTCGTTGAAATAGGGGCCGAGCAGGCCCTGCGGCAGGTCGCCCTGGATATCGCCGACCTTCTTGCGCACCTGATAGAAGGCGTCGGTCACCTCGGCGGTGTTGGTGTCGCCCTTGATCTGCACCGTGATGATGGCGCTGCCGGCGCGGGTGAAGGAGCGCACGAAATCGAGATGCGGCGTTTCCTGCAGCTTGCGTTCGATCTTGTTGACGACCTGGTCTTCCATCTCCTTGATCGAGGAGCCCGGCCAGATTGCCTGGACGACCATGACCCGGAAGGTGAAGTCGGGATCTTCCTTCTGGCCCATGCGCATCAGGCCGAGCGCGCCGGAAATGATGATCAGGCCGAACAGGAACCGCGCGATGGCGGGATGGCCGATTGCCCAACGCGACAGGTTGAAGGGCCGCTTCTCTTCCGTGGAATTGGTCATCGACGCTGGTCCATCTATCTAGCGCAACAAAATCGAGGGTTCGTAGTGGCTTCCGGGCGGCAAGGCTCTCCGAGCGGAGAAGCACTCATCGCGGTGGGACGCGAAATCGATGTGGGGGTTACATCAATCGAGCGTCTCGGTCGGGCGCCTGCCGCCCGGAAACCAGCGACTGCGGGAACGCGCAGCCGGTTGTCTGTCGTCAGCGCACCTGCTTGGCGTCGCCGTCTGCCGCGGATGCCGATTGCAGCGCCGTCTCACCGGCGAGCTTCACTTTCAGGTTTTCGGTCATGAATTGCGTTCCGGCGGCGACCACGACATCGCCGGGTTTCAAACCCTCTGCGACACGCACGCCATCGGCGGCGAACTCGGCTACCTTGATCGGACGGGCATGAACGGTGTCGGCGCCACGATCGACGGTCCAGACGATCGATTGGGTGCCTTGCTCGGCCAGTGCGCTCAGCGGGACCGAGACCAGCTGCCGCTCATTGGCCGCCGAGGCTTCGATGCTGGCGGTCATGCCGAGCAGCACACGCGGATCGTTGGGCAGGCTGACGCGGACGGCAAAGGTGCGTGACTGCGGATCGGCGCTGCCGGCGACTTCGCGGACCTTGCCATCGAGCGCCAGCGCATCGTCGGACCAGAAGCCCGCCTTGACGGCTTTGCCCGGCTTGAATTCGGCGATTTCCATTTCGGGGACGGCGATCAGCACTTCCTTTTCACCGTCGACAGCGACAGTCACAACCGGCGTGCCGGAACCGACCACCTGGCCGACATCGGCGCTGACCGTGGTGACTATGCCATCCCTGTCGGCCTTGAGATCGGTATAACCGACCTGGTTCTTCGCCTGAGCAAGTGTCGAAAGGGCGGAATCACGCGTGGCGACCGCTTGGTCATAGGTCAAGGTCGCCTGTTCGAGCTGTGATTTCGGGGCAAAATTCTTGGCAAAAAGCTGCTCGGCACGCTTGCGGGCAAGCTCCACGGTCTCGACCTGCCGCTCGGCGGCATCGAGCGCTGCCTGCGCGCTCTTGACCGAAAGGTCGTAGTCAATGGGATCGATGCGGGCGAGCACATCGCCCGACGCCACATGCTGGCCGATATCGACGAGGCGCTCGGTGATCTTGCCATTGACGCGGAAGGCCAGAGCGCTCTCGGTGCGGGCCCGCACCGAGCCGGAATAGGAGAGCGTGCGGGTGTCGTGCACCTTCGCGATCTCGACAACCTTGACGGGACGGATGATATCCTTGACTTCGGCTTTTTCCTGGCTGCAGCCGGCAAGCCCGAGAGTGGCGGTGACAAGCAGCACCGGGCCTACAGCCGGCAGCCTGCCGATGATTGAACTGAACGAAGACACGCGCGTACTCCCGAAAAATGGAGATGAATCGTTGAAACCGGCGCCCGGCGGGCGGAGGCTACTTCAAGGCCTTGATTGCATAGTCGATGAGGTCGTCAGGCATTGCCCGGTTGGTCTTGGCAAGGCATTGCGCCACCATCTGCGGATGACACAGGATGACGGTCGCGGCGCCGAAACAGCGAGACGCGATCACCGGATCCTGTTTTCTGAACTCACCGGCCTCGATGCCGTCACGAATGATTTCCGCAAACAGGTCGTGAATGCTGTCGACATGCTTGTCGATCACACCCCAATCCCGTTCGAGGGCGACGATGACCATCTCGTGCACCTTCTGGTCGTCGAGCATGACTTCCATCGTCATCTTGTATTGCGCATGCACGTAACGCCGGAGCCGCTCCTCGGCGCTGATCGGCAGGCGCGAAATCTCGTAGGCCATCTTGTAGCTGGCGCCGAGCATTCGGCCGCAGACGGCCTGGTGGATTTCGACCTTGGAGGCGAAGAAACGATAGATGTTGGCGGGCGACATGCCGAGCTCACGCGCGATGTCGGCGACATTGGTCTTGCCGTAGCCATAGTGCCGGAACAGGCGCTCGGCGCAATCGAGAATGCGCGTTACATTTTCCTGTCGGGCGGCTTCGGCGACTATGGTGGTGGCTTCGGACATGATCCACTGTCAATTTACGAGTGACGAATTTCGATTTTCATCACTCGTAAATTGAAAAGAGCAGCCTGTCAACGCGGATTCGATGTACGCGTACGAATGGTGACAGATGGTGACAGATGGTGACAGTGAGAAGGTGGAATCGACGATCGCTATTAGCGGCTGGCCCTGATGAATTCGTCATCCTAGGGCGAAGCAAGGAGCGAAGCGACGCGGCGCAGACCCTAGGATCCATGCCGCGACGTCTGCTGAAGAGTGTGGCGGATCAAGAAGTTACGCTGGTAAGCGCGCCCTGTCATTCTCGACCGTTGGAGCATGGCTGAGAGGTCACGGCATGGATCCTAGGGTTTCCGCGACGTCGCTTCGCGACTGCTCCACCCTAGGATGACGAAGTCAGGTCCTTTGCCATCTCGCGCAACCGGAATTTCTGGATCTTGCCGGTCGAGGTCTTTGGGATTTCGGCGAAGATGACCGCCTTCGGCACCTTGAACCGGGCAAGCAGTGCGCGGCAGTGATCGATGATCTCGGCTTCGGTCGCGATCTTGCCGGGCTTCAGCTCGACATAGGCGACAGGCACCTCGCCCCATTTGTCGTCGGGCCTGGCGACGACGCCGCAAGAGGCAACCGACGGGTGCTTGTAGAGCGCGTCCTCGACCTCGATGGAGGAAATGTTCTCGCCACCGGAGATGATGATGTCCTTGGAGCGGTCCTTGAGCTGGATGTAGCCATCGGGGTGCATGACGCCGAGATCGCCGGAATGGAACCAGCCGCCAGCGAAGGCTTCGTCGCTCGCCTTACGGTTTTTCAGGTAGCCCTTCATGACGATGTTGCCGCGGAACATGACCTCGCCGATGGTCTCGCCATCGGCCGGTGTCGTCCGCATCGTCTCGGGGTCCATGACCGTCAGGCCTTCGAGCGCTGCATAGCGCACGCCCTGCCGCGCCTTCCTGGCGCTGCGCTCGCCCTTTTCGAGATCATCCCAGGCGCCATGCCATTCGTTGACGACCGCCGGGCCATAGGTCTCGGTCAGGCCGTAGAGATGGGTGACGGCAAATCCGGCATCCGCCATGCCGGATAGCACCGCTTCCGGCGGGGGTGCTGCGGCCGTGTTGAAAGTGACCGTCTGCGGAAATGCGCGCTTGTCCTCGTCCCTGGCATTGATCAGCACCGACATGACGACCGGCGCGCCGCACAGATGGGTGACGCCCTGATCGGCGATCGCATCGTAGATCGGCTTCGGCCGCACCCAGCGCAGGCAGACATGGGTGCCGGCCTGGACGGCGAGCGTCCAGGGAAAACACCAGCCATTGCAGTGGAACATCGGCAGCGTCCAGAGATAGACGGCGTGCTTGGCCATGCCGGCATGAATGGTGTTGGTGTAGGCCATCAGCGCGGCACCGCGATGGTGATAGACGACGCCCTTCGGATTGCCTGTAGTGCCGGAGGTATAGTTCAGCGAGATCGCGTCCCACTCATCGTCGGGCATCGACCAGACGAAGTCCGCGTCGCCCCCGGCGATAAAGTCCTCATAGTCGAGCGAACCGATGCGCTCACCCTTCGGATATGGCGCGTCGGCGGCGTATTCGGGATCGTCATAGTCGATGACCAGCGGCTTGACCTTGGCCAGTTCCAGGGCCTGCCTGACGACGCCGGAGAATTCGCGGTCGACGATCAGCACCTTGGTCTCGGCATGATCGAGCTGGAAGGCGATGACCGCGGCATCGAGGCGGGTGTTGAGCGAATGCAGCACCGCCTTGGTCATCGGCACACCGAAATGCGCCTCCAGCATCGGCGGCGTGTTTGACAGCATGACGGTGACCGTGTCGCCCTTGCCGACGCCGCGCCTGTCGAGCGCCGAGGCGAGCTTCAGCGACCGCTGCCAGAAAGTGCGATAGTCGATGCGCTGGCGGCCATGGATGATGGCGATATGGTCGGGATAGGTCTTGGCCGCGCGCTCCAGATAGGTGAGCGGTGTCAGTGGCTGATGGTTGGCCGCGTTCTTGTCGAGATCCTGTTCGTAAGGACTGCCCATCCCATGCTCCTCCCCCGCGGTTTTCTTTCAGACGTTCTAATCACAGGCTCGGGCCGCGTCACCACAAACGATGCCACGACAGAGCGCATTCGGCGCAATGATGAACCAGATTCGGCGTAAGCGGGAGTGTCGCATACCTCTGCCCAGTTTGACTTTTGTCGAGAGCCGTGAATAATGTCAGCCGAGGAGACGGCATGGCGATCCGACCGGCAGAACAACTCATCCACAAGGCCGCCTGGCTCTACTATGCCCATGGCCTGCGGCAGGACCAAGTGGCGAGCCAGCTTAACATTTCCCGTGCCTCGGTCGCCATGTACCTGCGCAAGGCGCGCGAGACCGGCATCGTCAACATCTCGACTTCGACCCAGCTTTTCACCGACGACGTTCTGGCGCGCAAGCTCGAGGATGCGTTGAGCCTCGACGCCGTCTGGATCGCACCGGAGAATGATCATATTGCCGACCCGTCGACGGAAATCGCCGTGCTGGCGGCGAGCGTCTTCCTCGAACTGGTCAAGAAGGGCGACCGCATCGGCGTCGCCTGGGGCCGGACCGTCTACATGATCGCCGACATCATGTCCTATGCCGACCTGCAGGATGTCACGGTGGTGCAGCTCTGCGGCAATCTTGGCGCGCCCTATTCCTACCGGCCCGACCAATGCACCATGGAAATCGCGCGGCGGCTGAACGCCAAGGGGCTCAATTTCTACGCACCGCTGGTGCTGTCGACGGAAGAGCTGGCACGCGCGCTGCGCGCCGAACCGGTGATCCGCGAACAACTGTCGGGCGTGAGCGAATGCGATCTGGCGCTGTACTCGGTCGGCGCGGTCGACGCCGACAGCCATCTGGTCAAATGCGGCGCGCTGACACCAAGTGAAATGGCGGAGCTGCGCAGGCAGGGTGCTGCCGGTGTCATTGCCGGGCAGATCATCGACGCCGAGGGCAAGCTGCTCGATTGCAGTTACAACAGGCGGGTGATCTCCGCCGAGCTTGCCTCGCTGCGCGCCATCGCCAGGCGGTTGGTGGTGGTGCAGGAGGACAGCAAGTTCGAACCGCTGCTCGCGGCGATCGCCGGCGGCCTTTGCACGCATCTGGTGGTCGGCGCGCACATGGCGCAGCGGCTCCTGGACCATGCGGCTGCCACCATAGAAAAGGCCTCCTAGAACCCCCCTCTCCGCTGCCGGCGCATTGTCATCAAAGCGTCGCGGCAATCCTGTTTCACCAACAAAGACAGCAACCGGACGAAGCGAACATGAAGAATTTGTGGAATGACGAAGCAGCCGAAAAACTCGTCGCCGACTACGCGAAAAAGGGTGTCGGCCGCGACCTGGCGCTGCGCGTCTACACGACCCGGCTGCTCGGCGGCGAACCACGGCTGGTCCTGCATGGCGGCGGCAACACCTCTTGCAAGACGACGGCAACCGACCTCGTCGGCGACCAATGGGACGTGCTGTGCGTCAAGGGCAGCGGCTGGGATATGGGCGTCATCAAGCCGCAGGGCCTGCCGGCGGTCAAGCTCAAGCCGCTGCTCAAGGCGCGCGCGCTGAACAGGCTGGCCGACGAGGACATGGTTGCCCTGCAACGCGTCAACCTCATCGATCCGTCCTCGCCCAACCCGTCGGTCGAGACGCTGCTGCATGCCTTCCTGCCGCACAAATTCGTCGACCACACGCACTCGACCGCCATCCTCGCCATCGTCGACCAGGAGGACTCCAAGCCGCTGGTGAAGACGGTTTTCGGCAGCAAGATGGGCTACGTGCCTTATATCATGCCCGGCTTCGACCTCGCCAAGGCGGCCGCAGACATCTTCGATGCCGACCCTGATGTCGAGGGCCTGATCCTCGACAAGCACGGCATCTTCACCTTCGGCGACGACGCCAAACAGGCCTACGACCGGATGATCCACTATGTGAATGTCGCCGAGGACTTCATTGCCGCAAGCAGCAAGCCGAAGGCGGCAAAGGCAGCCTTGCCGGCAAAGCTCGCGACACCGGCGTCCATCGCGCCGATGCTGCGCGGCGCGGTGGCCGTGTCGCGCGGCGAAGGCCGCTTCGACCGCATGATCTCTGATTTCCGCACTTCGCCGGCAATCGTCGATTTCATCAATTCGGCTGAGATCGCCGACTATGCCGGGCGCGGCGTGTCGACACCCGATCTGTCGATCCGCATCAAGACCGGGCCGATGGCGCTGCCGGCGCCCGATGCGGACAAGGCCGGCGACTACAAGGCGTTGATCAAGAGCCATGTCGACGCGTTCGCCAACGATTATCGCGCCTATTTCGAAACCAATGATGCGCTCGACGACGTCAAGCGCACCATGCTCGACCAGATGCCGCGGCTGACGCTGGTGCCCGGCCTCGGCATGTTCGGCCACGGCCGCACGCTGAAGGACGCGAAGATCGCCTCGGATGTCGGCGAGATGTGGATCGAGGCGGTGCGCGGCGCCGAGGCGGTCGGCCGTTTCCACCCGCTCTCCAAGGCCGATCTGTTCCCGCTGGAATACTGGTCGCTGGAACAGGCCAAGCTCGCCTCCAACAAGCCGAAGCCACTGACTGGCCAGGTGGTGCTGATCACCGGCGGCGCCGGCGCGATCGGCGCAGCGACAGCCAAATTGTTCGCCGACAATGGCGCCCATGCCGTCGTCGTCGATCTCGACGCCGAAAAGGCTGCCGACGCGGCGAAGAAGGCCGGCAACAATTCGATCGGCGTCGCCGCCGACATCACCGACCCGGCGCAGGTGCGTGCCGCCTTCGACAGAGCCGTCGCCGTGTTCGGCGGTGTCGACATCCTGGTTTCCAATGCCGGCGCGGCCTGGGAAGGCCGCATCGGTGAGCTCGACGACGCACTCCTGCGCAAGAGTTTCGAGCTCAATTTCTTCGCCCACCAATCGGTGGCGCAGAATGCCGTGCGCATCATGCTCGAGCAGGGCACAGGCGGCGTGCTTTTGTTCAACACCTCCAAACAGGCGGTCAACCCCGGCCCGAAGTTCGGCGCCTATGGCGTGCCGAAGGCGGCGACACTGTTCCTGTCCAGGCAATACGCGCTCGACTATGGCGCGCATGGCATCCGCTCCAACGCCGTCAACGCCGACCGCATCCGCTCGGGGCTTCTGACCGACGCCATGATTGCCAGCCGTTCGGGCGCGCGCGGCGTGTCGGAGAAGGACTACATGTCCGGCAATCTGCTCGGCCAGGAAGTGACGGCGCAGGACGTGGCGCAGGCCTTCCTGCATCACGCGCTGGCCGACCGCACCACCGCCGATGTGACGACGGTCGATGGTGGCAACATCGCGGCGGCGTTGCGGTAGGGAATCCTGCCTTGATCACCCTGCTGCCGCGAGGCAGCGGGGCAAGACGCGGGCGCAACCCTAACAACAATTGTTAATTCTTGTTAGGTCTGCTACAGGTTGGGAATGAAAACCGAACCAATGCGTACCCTTACCATATCCCTTACCCCTCAGCAGGTTGCTCGCCTGCAAAGCGCCGTCGAAGGCGGAGGATATGCCTCCAACAGCGAGATTGTTCGTGACGCCCTTCGTCTGTGGGAGCAGCGCGAAGAATTGCGAGCCTTGGAACTCGAACATTTGAAACGGGCCTATGCCGAGGGCATGGCTAGCGGCAAGCCGTTGGAAGTCGAACCCACTGAGTTTCTACGCGGCCTGAAGGCAGAACGCCGCGGCCGTGGCTAGATATTCGGCTCACACCACGCGCCTCGCAGGAGCTGCGAGATATCTGGCATACCATCGCAATCGACAACGAAAAGGCAGCGGACAAGCTGCTCATGCGAATTTTTGACAAACTGGAACTGACGGCACAGCACCCAAAGATGGGCACGGCCCGACCGGAATTGAGCCCGACGGCCCGTGTGCTCATCGAAGGCCGCTATATCGTCATCTACGAACCGCAGCCGGAAGGTGTCTTGGTGGTGGCGATTGTCCACGGGATGCGCGATCCGGAACACTGGCTGTAACCGACCCGAAGGGGCTGGGGATACGCATCAAAAAAGCTGCTACAGCAGTTCTCGGCTTCCTTCCCAGGCCTTTCTGCCCAGATCTGAATCAGCCTCGTCATTGCCGCCATATGCACGCAATGTCGAGCGCGGTGTGTCCTCGCCCGGCAAGAGAATGCGGTGACCCGCATCCGGCAACGAAACGAGATGTGTGTGCTTACCTGCTTCGCTGCGCCGCCGGACAATATCCCTCGCGAACCACAGGGAAGGCCACAGCGCATCGTCGCCACCTGCGACAAGCAGGATCTCGGCTGTTGCGGTCTCGACGGGGATGGTCGCCGCCTTTGCTTCGCGCTCGAAGGTTTTCAAACAGCGTTCGAAAAGCCCCCTGTGAGAAACCAACCCATCCACATACTCTCGGCTCCAATCCGGATCCGTCGGCACGAATGGCAGGGGGATACCGTCGAGCGACCATGAGGATCGTTCTGGCCAGCTGACGCCATCCCGGCCCGCACCAATATTTCCCCAAACCACCGATGACGGGCTGATAGCGACCACAGCGTTGATGCGCTGGTCATGGACGGCCGCAAGGAGTGATGCCTCGGCACCCTTGGATGTGCCGACATAGACGATGCGGCGGCATCCCGTTCCAATGAGATAGTCGGTTGCCGCAAAGAAGGTTTCGAGGGGAATTTCGCATATTCCAGGAGCCTGGCCCTCACCGCCGAACCATCGCAGGGCCAAAGCCGACGAGCCCTGGTTTGCAAAGAGCCGTGCGCGCCCGACATCGACGCGACCACTCGATCCACCCAGCACCACCACGCCGGTGGTGGCGTGTGGGCAGCGAAGCAATGTTCCGGCGATAGCGCCGGACAGGCCTTCCTCGATTACCGCCTGGACTTCCATATATGCACCGAACCTTGGGCCGGAACCTGCGAGCCGGCTGCAAATATTCGGCAAAAGGCCGCCAGCAGCAACCCGCTGCTGGGGGCCTTCGACAGCGAAACTTACTTCGCGTTCGGGTTCGGCATCCAGGCCGGCATCGCGACATCGGCGTGGGCGAACTGCGGCAGCTTGGCCGACAGGTCCTCCATGTTCTTGATGTCCTTGTCGATGAGGTCCTTCTGGGTGATCAGCGTCGGCGGCACGACGACGTTGTGGCCGGGGTCTTCGCCGGCCAGCAGCTGCGCCAGCGCACGCACCGAGACCTGGCCGACGACAGCCGGATTGGTCGCGGCGGTGGCAGCCCAGGCGCTGTCGGGCTCGCGCATCGCTGCGATATCGGACGTCGAGATATCGGCCGAGTAGATCTTGATGCCCTTGTTCAAACCGGCTTCGTCGACGGCGATTTTCACGCCCTTGGCGAATTCGTCATAGGGAGCAAACATCACCTTGATATCGGAATGAGCCGACAGCACCGAACGCGCCTGGTTGGCGACGGAGTTGGCAATCGGATTGTCGAGCGTGCCGAACATCGCGACTTCCTTGATGCCGGCATACTTCTTCTTGACGTCGACCCAGGTCTCGTTGCGGCGGTCGAGCGGCGCGATGCCGGCGACATAGACATAGCCGGCATTCCAGCTTTCGCCATTGTCCTTGACCGCCTGCTCGAGCGCGAGGCGCGCCAGGTCGCGGTCGGACTGTTCGATCTGCGGGATCTTGGGATTTTCGACATTGACGTCGAACGCCACCACCTTGATGCCGGCGTCGACCGCACGCTGGGCGGCGTCCTTCATCGATTCCGTCAGGCCGTGCTGGATGATGATACCCTGCACGCCGAGCGCGATGGCCTGATCGACCATGTCGGACTGAAGGGCGGCATCCTGGCGGCTGTCGAGGACGCGCAGGTCGATGCCGAGCGCCTTCGACTGTGCCTCGACGCCCGAGAGATAGGCCTGGAAGAAGTCACCGGTCGACAGATAACGCACCAGCGCGATCTTGACGCCGGGCTTGTCGAAAGGCGCCGGCTTGTCCGCGGCAAAAGCCGGGACCTGCACCAGCATGGTTGCGCCGGCCAATCCGAGCGCCACCTTCCCCAGAAGTCTTCTTGTAATGCTCACTTTGTTTTCCTCCACTCTTGTTGAACTCGAAAATCCTGTTCCGGTCGAAAGCTACCTCCTGCCCCTGCCCGAAAGCGCAAAGGTGAAGACAAGGGCGACGACCAGAACCACGCCCTTGACGAAATCCTGCGTGTAGTAAGGCGCGTTCATCATCGTCAGGCCTTGCAGCAAGATGCCGACGAACAGCGCACCGATGGCAGTGCCGAAGGCGTTCGGCTTGGCGGCACCTAGCACCGCGTAGCCGATCAGCGCCGCGGCAACCGCATCGAGCAGCAGATTATTACCCGAGGCGATGTCGCCGCGTCCAAGCCGGGCAGCGAGCAAAATACCGCCGATCGAGGCAAAAACTCCTGAAATAACG
This sequence comes from Mesorhizobium sp. M1066, assembly GCF_040318635.1. Taxonomy (NCBI): domain Bacteria; kingdom Pseudomonadati; phylum Pseudomonadota; class Alphaproteobacteria; order Hyphomicrobiales; family Phyllobacteriaceae; genus Mesorhizobium; species Mesorhizobium sp. M1066. Next base: position 31,632 of record NZ_JAMYMR010000007.1, on the reverse strand, counting down.
TAGGCCCAGATCTTGTATGCCTTGACAGGTGCACCGGCGAGTTCGGCGGCGCGCTCGTTGCTGCCCACGGCATACATCATGCGCCCGAAACGTGTGTATTCGAGGAAGAACCAGATCAGTGCGGCGAGCACGAGCAGCACCACCACCGACACCGGAATGAGGTTCGGGATGAAGAAATCGAAGCGGTGGCGGCCGAGCGCCAGGAAGGCGTCGGAGAATTTGCCGTTGGCGACCGAACCGTCCGGCATGGTCATGCCGGTGGCGATCGAGCGGCCTTCTGTCGGGATGCGCTGCAGCCCGACCAGCAGGAACATCATGCCGAGCGTCGCCAGCAGATCGGGCACGCGCATGTAGACGATCAGCCAGCCATTGATCAGGCCGACAACGGCGCCGATCAGCAGGCAGACGACGACCGCGACAAGGGCGTTCTGCTCCAGCACCACCATCACATAGGCGGCCGCCATCATGGCTGACGTGGCGACCGATCCGATCGACAGATCAAAGCCGCCGACGACCAGCGTGGCGGTGACGCCGAGCGCCAGCACGCCGGTGATGGCGACCGACTGAAAGATGAAAACGGCACTTTGCGGCGAAACGAAACCGTCGGCGGCGATCGAGAAATAGGCGACGAGCCCGAACAAGAGCACGATGAACCCGTAGCGGATGGCGTGGTCGCGCAATGTCATCCGGCGCTCCCGCGCGCTGCTGCCGTCTTTACCCAATCCGAACCCATGCTCTCTCCATTCCAATTCCTATCGCCCGCGCTCAGGCCGCACTGTGCAGCGGCCCGCCGGCGACCTCGGCCAGCAGGCGGTCGAGATCGACATCGGCATTGCGGTGTTCGCCGACGATGGTCTGTTCCGACATGACCAGGATGCGATCGGCGGTCTCCAGCGCCTCGTCGAGTTCGGTGACGAACAGCAGCGTGGCGCGGCCGTTTGCACTGGCCCTGAGCTTGGCGGCAATGTCGCGCCGGGCCGAGATATCGACGCCCTGAAACGGCTCATCCAGAATGAACAGTCTTGCCTCCTGCGCCATCCAGCGGGCGACCATCACCTTCTGCTGGTTGCCGCCGGACAGCTCCGACATTTCGTCCTTCTCGGAACGGCAGACGATGCTCAGCTCCTCGATCTGCCGGCGTGCCGTGGCGCGTTCGAGGCGGCGCCTCAGGATGCCGAAGCGCGACATGCGCTTGTGAAACGGCAGGCTGATATTTTCCTGGATGTTGAAGCCTTGGACGATGCCATTCTCGCCGCGGTCCTTGGCGACGAGGAACACGCCGGCAGCGATCGCTTCGCCGGCTGTTTCAGGCGCATAAGGCCTGCCGTTCAGTGTCATTGTACCGGCGAGCGGCTGGCGCACGCCAAACAGCGTCTCGGCAAGCGCCGTCTTGCCGACGCCGACGAGGCCGGTGATGGCAACGACCTCGCCGTCACCGAGAGTCAGCGAGATCGGCCTGGCGCCTTGTGCGACGCGCAGACCTTCTATCTTAAGGACGGCCTTGGCCGAATTCCTGACGACGATCTGGTCGAGATGGATCTTGCGGCCGAGCATGGCGTTGACCGCGCCTTCATAGTCGAGCGGCTTCTTGTCGAAAATGCCTGAGATGATCCCGTCACGCATCGAGACGATGCGATCGGCCAACCGCCTGATGTCCGACATGCGATGCGAGATGTAGAGGATCGCCACGCCCTGCTCGCGCAGCCTGTCGATCAGCGCGAACAGCCGGTCGGCCTCGGCGCTGGAGAGCGATGAGGTCGGCTCGTCGAGGATCAGCACTTTCGGCTTGTGCGCCAGCGCGCGGGCAATCGCCACCATCTGGCGATCGGCCAGCGCAAGATCGCTCACCCGCGCCTTCAAATCGATGGTCAGCCCCATGCGGTCGGCAACCGCCTTGGCCTCCCGCCGCACGCGCATTGGATTGAACAGAGTCGGCGCACCGCTGCCGCTCAGCCGGTCGAGGGTCAGGTTGGTGGCGACGTCGAGATCGGCGACGACACCGTCGTTGATATTCTGGTGCACGGTGACGACGCCGGCGCGGATCGCTTCGGCCGGGGCTTTCGGCGCGAAATCCTGGTCGGCGAGCGCCATCGTGCCGCCGCCGCGTTCGTAGACACCGGAGATGATCTTGACGAGGGTGGATTTGCCGGCACCATTGGCGCCCATCAGCACGGTGACTTCACCGGCATGCAGTTCCAGCGAGACGCCGCCAAGCACCTCGTTATGGCCAAAGGATTTCCTCAGTCCCTCTACGCGGAACACGGCATTGCCGACCATGCGTTCCTCCCTGATATGACGCTATGGGCTGCATCGGCAATTGTCAACACGATTGACAATTGCCAGATCGCTTCCTAGCTTGGCCCAGCCGCCATGTGTCCGTTATGTTCGGAGCGCATAAGCGGGAGGATGACGATGACTGAAAAATTGCCGTTCGAAGCACTATCGGTCGAAACCCTTGCTGCGCGCCTTGCCGGCAACGAGGCGCTGTGCGCGAAGATCGGTAAGGACACTGGCGCCTGGAAGGTCCGCGAGGTCGGCGACGGCAATCTCAACCTGGTGTTCATCGTCGAGGGCGCCAGCGGTGCGGCCGTGGTCAAGCAAGCCCTGCCCTATGTCCGCCTGGTCGGCGACAGCTGGCCGCTGCCGTTGAAGCGCTCCTTCTTCGAATATCACGCGCTGACCAGGCAAGAGGCGCGCGCGCCAGGCTCGGTGCCGGCGATCCATTATTTCGATGAAGGCCAGGCGCTGATCATCATGGAATATCTTGCGCCGCCGCACATCATCCTGCGCCGTGCCCTGATCGACGGGCGCCAGTTGCCGAACATTGCCCGGGACATCGGCCTGTTCATGGCCCGGACGCTGTTTCGCGGCTCCGACCTGCACATGGCCGCCAAGGACCGCAAGGCCGATCTGGCGCTGTTCGCCGACAATGTCGAGCTCTGCGACATCACCGAAAGCCTGGTGTTTTCCGACCCCTATTTCGACGCCAAGATGAACCGGCACACCTCGCCGCAGCTCGACGGTCTCGTCGCCGAACTGCGCGCCGACCGTGACCTCAAGGTCGAGGCGCAGCGGCTGAAGCACATCTTCGCCGCCAATGCCGAAACGCTGCTGCATGGCGATCTGCATTCCGGCTCGATCATGGTCACCGACACCGAAACCCGGATGATCGATCCGGAGTTTGCCTTCTACGGCCCGATGGCCTTCGATGTCGGCATGCTGCTCGCCAATTTCTGGATGTCCTTCTTCTCGCAGCGCGGCCACGAGCAGGAGGGAAAGCGCGACGCCATGCGCGCCTATCTGCTCGGGGTGACGGTCGAGACCTGGGCGGTGTTCCGCGCCGAGTTCTCGCATCTATGGCGGACCGAACGCACCGGCATGCTCTACCAGAGGAGCCTGTTCGAGGATCAGAGCGACATACTCGGTGCCGAGCAGGCGCTCGACCATGTTCTGCACCAGATCTGGACCGACCTGCTCGGCTTTGCCGGCATCGAGGTTCACCGGCGCATCCTCGGCCTCGCCCACAATGCCGATTTCGAGACCATTGCCGATGAGGATTTGCGCGCCAGTTGTGAAGCAAAGGCGCTGAAATTCGGCCGCCACCTCGCCGTCAACCGGCGCCAGATCCACAGCATCGACGAGGTCAACAATCTGGCCGCGCTGATCGAACAGGAGAGCAGCATTTGAACGTCGGCGACCGCCACTATCGCACCATCTGGCTGAGCGACGACGGGCGTTCGGTGGAGATCATCGACCAGCGCTGGCTGCCGCATGACTTCCGCATCGAGACGATCGGCACGGTCGACGGCATCGCCACCGCCATCCGCGACATGTGGGTACGCGGCGCGCCGCTGATCGGCGTCACCGCTGCCTACGGCGTCGCCATGCAGATGGCCGACGATCCGTCGGATGAAGCGCTCGACGCCGTGTGGGAGACCCTGCACGAGACACGGCCGACGGCGATCAATCTGCGCTGGGCGCTGGACGAGATGCGGCGCTTCCTGCGGCCTTTGCCTCCCGAACAACGCGCGGCAGCCGCCTATCGGCGGGCCAGTGAGATCGCCGACGAGGATGTCGGCCTCAACCGCGCCATCGGCGAGAACGGTCTCGCCATCATCAAGGCGATCGCTGCGCGCAAGCAGAAGGGCGAGCCGGTCAACATCCTGACCCACTGCAATGCCGGCTGGCTGGCCACCGTCGACTACGGCACCGCCACGGCGCCGATCTACCTGGCCACGGAAGCCGGCATTCCGGTCCACGTCTATGTCGACGAGACACGGCCGCGCAACCAGGGCGCCCAGCTGACCGCCTGGGAGATGGCCGGCCACGGCGTGCCGCACACGCTGATCGTCGACAATGCCGGCGGCCATCTGATGCAGCGCGGCGAGATCGACATGGTCATCGTCGGCACCGACCGCACCACGGCCGACGGCGATGTCTGCAATAAGATCGGCACCTATCTGAAAGCACTCGCAGCCGCCGACAATGATGTGCCGTTCTATGTCGCGCTGCCGTCGCCGACCATCGACTGGACCGTGCATGACGGACTGGCCGAGATCCCGATCGAGCAGCGCTCGGCCGACGAGGTCTCGCTGGTCTGGGGCAAGACCGCTGCCGGCGAGATTGCCCAGGTGCGCATTTCGCCGGAGACGACGCCTGCGGCCAACCCGGCCTTCGACGTGACGCCGGCGCGGCTGGTCACCGGCCTGATCACCGAGCGCGGCGTTGCCAAGGCATCGCGCGAGGGATTGAAGGCGATGTTCCCCGAGCGGGCGTAGCCCACGTCCCTAGTACAGAGGCTCGGCCATATGCTTCGGCGTCGGCCATGTCTCGGTAATGCCCGGCTGCACCGGCCGCTCCAGATAGGTCGATAAAACCACATAGCTGCGCGTCGAGGTGACGCCCGGCGTTTCGTACAGGCGCGCCAAAAGGCCTTCGAGTGCTCTGGTGTCTTCCGTGCGGACCTTCAGCAGCATGCAGGTATCACCGGCGACGGTATGGATCTCCTCGACTTCGGGATATTGCGAGACCGCCATCAGTTCGGGCGTCTTTCCCCAGCCCCTGGTGTCGATATGGACAAAGGCAAGCAAAGGCTTTTTCACCGCCCGGGGATCGATGATGGCGACTGTGTTGCGGATGGCGCCGCTGCGCCGAAGACGTTTGACCCGCTCATGCGCGGCCGGTGGCGACAAGCCGACGCGATCGCCGAGTTCGGCGTAGCTGATCGTGGCGTCATCGACCAGGACGCCTAATATTCTTCGGTCAATCGCGTCGAGGTCGCGGGCCGTAGCCTTGTTCTGCGGAATACCATCTGTTTCTTCATCCATGGCGAAATTCCTGGTTCTCCACTGAATAGAATACGGCCATTATGCTGATATGTCGAACATTGATCAAGTTGCGCCATCGACTGCCCGAGCCCCGATCCCGGCGCTTGCCTATCTCTTGACGGGCTGCATCGCCGTCATCGGTTCGAACTCGCTTGTGCTGGGTCCGATTGCACCGGCTGTCGCCTCGTCGTTCGGAACCAGCGTGCCTGCCGTGATGATTGCGGCGGCCGCGTTCGGCCTCGGCACCTCCGCAAGCGCCCTGTTCCTGGCCCGCTACATCGACCGGCTCGGCGCACGCCGGATGCTGCAGGGGGCTTTGTTGCTGCTGGCACTGGCGCTGGTTGCGAGTGCCGCCGCACCCACGGTGATCATGCTGGTCGCGGCACAGTTACTCGCCGGCATCGCTGCCGGCATCGCCATGCCCGCGATCTATGCCAGCGCCGCGGCCATCGCTCCACCGGGCAGAGAGAGCGGCACGATCGGCGTCGTGCTGACCGGATGGACGCTCAGCATGGTCGCCGGCGTTTCGCTTTCGGCCGTGCTTGCCGATCTTGTGCATTGGCGCGCCGTTTTCGCAGCGGTCGCGGTGCTTGCGGCCCTTGCATGGATGGGGCTGACGGTGACGTCGCTCAGCGACATCAGGAAGGCCGGACCGGCGCCCGCCCCGCTGGAAGCGCTCGGCATTCCCGGAATCCTGCCGCTGCTGGTCGCATGCGCGGCCTTCATGACTTCGTTCTACGGCGTCTATGGCTATCTCGGCGACCATCTTCATGTCGGGCTCGGACAGCCGGTGAGCGCCAATGGCCTGGCGGCGCTTGCCTACGGCATAGGTTTCGGCACCGCTGCTCTGCTCGACGGCGTCATCGACAGACTGGGTGCGCGGCGCGTCATGCCGTTCGCCTATCTTCTGGTTGCCGTCGTCTACGTCGCGATGGCCACGACGAGCGGCAGTTTCGGGCTGACCTTGACCATGGTGGCGATCTGGGGACTGGCCAATCATTTCGGCCTGAATGTCCTGGTGATGCGCCTGTCGGCGCTCGATCCGTCGCGGCGCGGCACGATCATGGGCCTGAACAGCGCGGTGACTTATCTCGCAGTCTTCGTCGGCACCACCAGCTTCGGGCCGCTCTACTCCAGCTTTGGTTTTGCCATCTGCGCAATGGTCGCGGCATTGCTGATGCTGGTTGCCGCTTCGGCAGCGGCGTGGCGCACGCGGTAATCGAACGGACTTGGTCCAACCTTCTCACGGTTGACAGCAGCGCCCTGCCCTTTCATACAAAGCCGTTAATGTTCTCAGGGCGGGGTGAGAGTCCCCACCGGCGGTAAAGGTTTCGGCCTGAGCCCGCGAGCGCTTTCCGGTTTCGGAAAGGTCAGCAGATCCGGTGTGATTCCGGAGCCGACGGTTATAGTCCGGATGGAAGAGAACGAAACGGAAGCCGGCCCGCTTTTCGCGGGCTTAATCCGTATCGTGCGTCCTGATTCTGGTTCGAAACGGAAGGATGGACCCATGAATCAGCATTCCCATAAAGGCTACGAAAAAACTCGCATCGCCGTTATCCGCGCGCGCTGGCATGCCGACATCGTCGACCAATGCGTACAGGCCTTCGAGGCGGAACTGGCCGGCATCGGAGGCGAGCGCTTCACCGTCGATGTCTTCGACGTGCCCGGCGCCTATGAAATTCCCCTGCATGCCAAGACCCTGGCCGGGACCGGCCGCTATGCCGCGATCCTCGGCATCGCCTTTGTCGTCAATGGGGGCATCTACCGGCATGAATTCGTCGCAAGTGCTGTCATCGACGGCATGATGAACGTGCAGCTGTCGACTGGCGTGCCGGTGCTGTCGGCGGTGCTCACCCCACACAACTACCACGACAGCGCCGAGCACCACCGCTTCTTCTTCGAGCACTTCACGGTCAAGGGCAAGGAAGCGGCGAACGCCTGCGTGCAACTCCTGGCGGCGCGGGAGTCGATCGCGGCTTAAGTCACCAAAACGGCCGGATTTCAACCCTGCAACAAGAATTGCGATCGAGAAGAGCTCTGAAGGTTGCGGTTCCGTTGAAATCCCGCCAGAAGCATCAAGGGCCGACCGGCAACCGGCCGGCCCGCGACGTTGCGCTTGAAACCAGATACGGGAGACTATTGGGTGGCTCGCATAACACTGAGACAATTGCTCGACCACGCTGCCGAATACGGCTACGGCGTGCCCGCTTTCAACATGAACAACATGGAACAGGGCCTTGCCATCATGGAGGCCGCCGAGGAGACCAAGTCACCGGTCATCCTGCAGGCAAGCCGCGGCGCCCGCGCCTATGCCAATGACGTGGTGCTGGCCAAGCTGATCGACGCGCTGGTCGAAATCCACCCCGACATTCCGGTCTGCATGCATCTCGACCATGGCAATAACGAAGCCACCTGCGTCACCGCTATCCAGTACGGCTTCACCTCGGTCATGATGGACGGGTCGCTGAAGGAAGACGGCAAGACGCCGGCCGACTACGCCTACAATTCCGGCATCACCAAGCGCGTCGTCGACATGGCGCATTGGGGCGGCGTGTCCGTGGAAGGCGAGATCGGCGTGCTCGGCTCACTGGAGAGCGGCGGCGGCGAGCAGGAAGACGGCCACGGCGTCGAAGGCGCGATCAGCCACGACCAGCTTTTGACCGATCCCGAACAAGCGGTCGAGTTCGTCAAGGACACCCATGTCGATGCGCTGGCGGTTGCCATGGGCACCAGCCACGGCGCCTACAAATTCTCGCGCAAGCCCGACGGCGCGGTGCTGGCCATGAACGTCATCGAGGAGATCCACCGCCGGCTGCCGAACATGCATCTGGTCATGCACGGCTCGTCCTCGGTGCCCGAGGACCTGCAGGAAATCATCAACAAATATGGCGGCCAGATGAAGCCGACCTGGGGCGTGCCGGTCGAGGAAATCCAGCGCGGCATCAAGCACGGCGTGCGCAAGATCAACATCGACACCGACAACCGCATGGCGCTGACCGGCGCGATCCGCAAGGTGCTGACCGAGAACCCGAGCGAGTTCGATCCGCGCAAATATTTGACACCGGCCATGGCGGCCATGCGCAAGCTCTGCAAAGAGCGCTTCGAACAGTTCGGCACCGCCGGCAACGCGCAGAAAATCAAGCCGCTGCCGGTCGCCGAAATGGCCAAGCGCTATAAGTCGGGCAGCCTCGACCCGAAGTTCGGCTGAGCTCCAGCGATTTATCCCAGAGCTGCCAGAAGCATCCTGGCAGCTCTGGCGATGGCTGTTTTACTCCGGAGTCTCGGCCTCGGCACGAACCAGCTTGATATCTGCGCCAGCCGCCCATGCGCCGATATCTTCCCGACGCAATGCCGCCGCCATCATGTCTGGAAACAGATCCGGCGTGCAGGCAAAGACCGGAATGCCGAGGGCGGCCACCGAGCCTGCCATCTTCGGGTCATAACCCGGCCTGCCCTGGTCGGTCAGCGCCAGGAGCACCACGACGTTGACGCCGGAGCGAACGAGTGCAGCAAGCCGCTGCAGCAATTCCTGCCCGTTGCCGCCCTCATAAAGGTCAGTGATCAGCACCATATGCGACTTGGTCGGCCGTTCGATGCGGTCCGCGCAATAGGCCACGGCCTGGTTGATGTCGGTGCCGCCGCCCAGTTGCACGCCGAACAGGACTTCGACAGGATCGCTAAGCTCCTCGGTCAGATCGACGATTGCCGTGTCGAAGCAGACAAGCTTGGTCCGCACCACCGGCAGGGAGGCCATCACCGCCGCGAATATCGAGGCGTAGATCACCGAGCTTGCCATAGAGCCCGACTGGTCGACGCACAGCACCACCTCATCCAGGTCGACCAGCCTTCGCTGTTTGCGCATGAAGCCGACCAGCTTCTCCGGCACGATGGTCTTGTGCTCGGGCTGGTAATGGCGAAGGTTGGCTGAGATCGTACGCAGCCAGTCGATGTCGCGCTGGCGTGGGCGGTTGGTGCGCTGCGATCGGTCGACCGCGCCGCGTATCGCCTCGGCTGTCTTCTGTTCCAGCCGCTGCATCAGCTTGGCAACGATATCGGCGATGATCGTGCGCGCAATGTCCTTGGTCTTGGCCGGCATGACCGAGCGGAGCGAAATCAGGTCGGCGACGAGATTGACGTCGGCCTCGATCGCTTTGAGGAATTCCGGCTCCATCAGCATCTGCTTCAGGTTGAGCCGTTCGAAGGCATCCTTCTGGACGATCTGGACGACCTGTGCGGGAAAGAACGACCTGATATCGCCCATCCACTGTGCCACCCTTGGCGCCGAGCGGCCGAGGCCGCCGCGCCGCTTGCGCGGATCGGCAGCCGCATCGCCGGCACCATCGCCGTAAAGCGCATCGAGCGCCGCGGAAAGCCGCTTGTCGGTGTCGGACAGCGCTGACGAGGTTTCCTCATCGGCACCGATCGCCATGCGCCAGCGGCGCTCCCGTCCGTCGCCGGCTTGCATTGGCTCGCTGATTTCGGCCTCGTCATCCATAGCCGGCCTCGCTCATCAGCAGGGGTCCAAGCCGTTCCAGATGCCGGCGCCACGTTTCGCCGCCATCCGGAGTCGGCGTCAGTCCGGCAGGCAGCCGTGCGGTGCGGCCGAGCACCGCTTCGATCAACCGTCGCCGCTCCATCGAGTCCAGATGCGAAAAGACCCGGCGCAGCAACGGCAGATGGGCAATGAAGGCGTCTCCGTCGAGGGATGCGAGCCAGGCGTCCACCGCACCGCGCAGGCCCTCGTCGTAGATCAGCCGTTGGCCGGCAGTGCTGAAGAAACCCTCGAAGAACCCTGCAGCCTCGGTGACCGGCGTTCCTGGAGACAGACGTCGTGCGATCAGACCGGTTGCCGCGTCGGCTGACAAATGGCCGGCTTCGTAGAGCAGATGCGCGGCACAGCCTGCCACCAGCGCCGTCGAGCGCGATCCATCGAGCACCGCAGCCAGTCCATTGCGCCAGGTGTCCAGCACGTCCTGTTCAGGCTCGACCAGACTGATCGCTTCGTCGGCCTTGCGCATGGCGCCGACCAGCGTCGTGGATGCCTGGGCATCGAGGTCGCGGGCGGCATAGGCAAGTGCGATCCCGCCTTCGACGATCAGCCGCTCCAGGAGGCCGGACAGACGGGCGGTTTCCGTCTTGCGAGCCTCGCCGTAGCGGATGATGTCGGCGAGCGGCGGCACCGATGTCAGGATTTCCAGGCATTCGCTGCTGCGCGCCGCCCGTTCCTCCAATGCCGCGAGACCGGCCGCCGACGCTTCCGACAGGTTTGCCGTGATGGCGCCCTGGACCAGTGCGGCCATCGCATCAAGAGACGTCGCCGCGCCGATTATCTGGATCAGCCGGCCATTGGCCGCCTTTTCGATGGTTGGTCCGTAGACCAGGTTCTCGACCAGTCGAACGGCATATTCAGGTTCCCACGACAGCATCCAGCGCTCGCGAAAGGTGCCGCGGCTGCGGCCGCTGTCGGTCAGCTTGCCCCAATGCACGCCAAGCACGGACAGCCGGTGCAGCAAGGTCGACCGAAACAGCCCGCTCTCGCTGCGCAGATCGACCGACAATTCGCGCTCCAGCGCCTCGGGCTTCAGCCGTGCCGCCTTCTGGTTGCGCTGTAGGTCCTCGATCAGCGGCGCCAGCGGCGTGTCCGGCGGAATTTCACCGACATCGGCGCCCAGCAGCAATTCGGCTTCGACCAGCGCCCACAGCAGCGCTTCCCCGTTGAACAGGGCGGCGATCGCGGCGTCACGCAATTCCTCGAAACCGGGCTTTGGCCGTTCACGGATCACAGCCAGCGTGCGGGCCAGCCGTTCGGCTTCGATCAGCGAGGCGGTCGAGACCATGTGCCCCTTGGCCCTCAGGACCGCCGCGATCTTCGCCAGCCACAGGACCGAGGAGTCCCCTCGCCCGCGCGTCTGCCACAGATGCTTGCACCAGCCGGGCGCGACAACGCCGGCGCCATAACCGAAGCCCAGCGCCAGGCGCGGCCCCGTCCACGGCGCCCAGGTCATCATGCTTTTGCGGCGGGCGAGCCCCTTGAGTAGCGCCTGGTCCTCCTTCAGCGGTCGCGTCGCCTGCAGTGCCGGCACATGGAAGGCACCGCAAACGATAGCGACCGGCCCATCGAATTCCTTTCGCGCGGCGGCGATTTCAAGTCGCATATGCGCTTCGCGCTTTGCCTCGAATTCGGCAAGCGGACCTTCGCCTTCGCGCAACGTCGTCATCGCGTCGGCTATTGCCGCGAAGATCGGGCCGGGCTCAGGGTTCTGCTCGATGATATCAGCCCACCAGCTTTCGCCATCTTCATAGCCGGCAGCTTGTGCCAGCGTTCCGATCGGGTCCCGCAGATGCGGCGCCAAGTCAGCCTCGACGTTGGCTTCCGTTCCATCGCTATCGGTTTCCCCCACGACCTCAATCGGCGCAGTGCGGGCTGAAGACGGCAAATCGATGAAGCGCACTGCCGCATTGTTGGTGACGGCCCAGAGCGTCGCCTGGTACTCCGGCGAGAATTCGGCGAAGGGCCAGAAGCTTGTCGAGGCCGGATCGTCTTCGGGATAGCAGAGCAGCGCCACCGGCGGCTGCATTTCGGGGTGGGCCAGCAACGGCAGCAGCGGGCTGGCGTCGGCCGGTCCTTCGATCAGCACGGCGACCGGTTTCAACTCCTGCAACGCCTGCACTAGGCTGTCGGCGGAGCCTGGCCCGTGATGGCGTATGCCGAAATAGGAAACGTCGCTAAGCGCCATGGCGTCAGATCGCCGCGTTCAAGGCCGCGTAGTAGCCGGCATAGTCTGGCCGCTTCTTGAGCACGGTTTCCAGATACTCCTCCAGCACCAGTTTGTCCTGCACCGGATCCTTCACGATCGCACCGACGAGGCTGGCGGCAAGACCTTCGGCGCCGAGCTTGCCGCTGTCGAACCAAGCCGCCTGGCTGAGGCCGCCGACCATGGTGGCAATGGCTTCGGCCGTGGACAGCGAACCGGACGGCGTCTTCAACGTCACCTTGCCGTCGGCTGTAGCGCCGGAGCGCAACTCGCGAAAAATGGTCAGCACGCGCGCGATCTCCTCACCGACATTCTTCGGCACCGGCAGGTCAAGACCGCCGGCCATCTCGCCGACCCGCTTGGAGACGATCGCCACTTCCTCCGCCATGTCTTCGGGCAAGGGCAGTACGACGACGTTAAAGCGGCGCTTCAACGCCGAGGACAGCTCGTTGACGCCCTTGTCGCGGTTGTTGGCGGTGGCGATGATGTTGAAGCCGCGCTGCGCGTAGATCGAGGTGTTGAGTTCCGGGATCGGCATCATCTTTTCGGACAGCACGGTGATCAGCGTGTCCTGCACATCGGAGCCCATGCGCGTCAGCTCCTCGAGGCGGCAAAGCTTGCCGTCCTGCATGGCGCGGTAGAGCGGCGTCGGCACCAGCGCGTCCTGGCTTGGGCCCTTTGCCAGAAGCTGTGCGTAGTTCCAGCCATAGCGGATCTGGTTCTCGTCGGTACCAGCCGTGCACTGCACGATCAGGGTCGAATCGCCCATGATGGCGGCGGCGAGATGTTCCGACACCCAGGATTTGGCCGTGCCGGGAACACCCAGCAGCAACAGCGCGCGATCGGTGGCGAGCGTCGCCACCGCGGTTTCCATCAGCCGGCGCCGGCCGACATATTTGGGCGTTATCACTGTCCCGTCGTCAGCCTTTCCGCCGAGCAGGTAGGTAAGGACTGCCTTTGGCGAAAGGCTCCATCCGGCAGGCCTTTGCCGGTCGTCATTGCGCGAGAGCGCCTGCAATTCGGCGGCATAGGCCTGCTCGACCGGAAGACGGATGGCTGCGTTCATTAGCTGTTCTCCGGATTGATCATGTGTCGGTTAAGGCTCGGCCAGCGCTGCGTTGAGGCGCAGAAGACCGAGTGACGGCGCTGCCGGCGCCATACCGGCCGCAACGACGTCTCCGATCAATTTCTCCGCCGTCGCCGCCGTGGCGAGAAAGCCCATAGTTTCCAGGAGCTGGTCGACGCCTCGCTTCACAGCGTCATCGTTTCCTGCAACAGCGGAGCGAAGCGCCGCGAGCGTCTGGCCGTTTGTCAGGTCGGCCCATTCCAGCCAGCTTGCTTCGAGGCCCTCGGCCAGATTGAGCGCGCCGAGATGTTGCGTGTCCTTCAGGATCGACCTGACCAGGACACGCTTCCTGCGGCTGTCCAGACGCGCCATGAGGTGGAGGACGAAGAGTGCGGGCTTGTCACGTTCGGCGACAAGCGTATCCGCCATGTGCGTCACCGCGGCGTCGCTGCCCGATGCGGCGACCATTCGGGCAACAAGGATATCGGCATTGCTCTCGGCGCCGAATTGCCACGCCCCGATAAACTCGGATTCGGTGGTGCCGAAGCGCGTGGCGAGGTCAACCAGGTTACAGGTCTCGAACAGTTCGGCGCGACGTCTTTCCTGCGCCGGCGATTTGAGTTTTGCCGGCGTGTAGGTGGTGCGGCGGCGGATGAAGCCGGATTTGCCTTCAGCGATGAAGGCAGCGAGTTCGGCCGTCGGATCTTCCGGCCCGCCATCGCCTGGCGAGCCGTGCTCTCCCAATCTTGCCAGCAACCGGCCAGCGAGCTCGCGCAGCTTGCCGGAACGATCTGCGGAGAGGCTCTTCAGGAATGGCACGTCATCGGCGCCCAGGCCGAAGCGCAACAGGTCGACGAGTGCAATCCTGATCTCCGCCGGCTCTCCGGAGGCCTTGGTTTCGATCAGCTGCCTAGCCGAAGCCGGTGCGGTGCGGCGCATATCGGCGAGCGCGGTGCGGCGTGCGGCGGGATAGAAGTCATCCCAGTTTTCCACCGTCAGATGCTCCTGGCTTGCAGGTTTTTCGCCGTCCGCGCCTGCCTGCCAGTCGATCCAGGGTGCATAGACGTCCGGACTGCTCTGATCCGACGCGGCTGGCATCCAGTCCATCGGATGCAGCACGAAGCCGCGGCTGGCGACGAGCGTGACCACACGCGACTTGCTTCTTGTGTCGGCGGCATGCTTTAGCGCGGCTCGCAATAGCGGCCGCAGCCGTTCCGGCAGCATCGGCAAGGCGAGTTCGGGCAATTGCGGGCGGCGTTTCAGCGTCTTTGGCGCGGCTGGCCGCAAGGCGATGTCGAGAGCTTGTGCGGCGATCGCCAGCAGCCGGCGTTCGCGCTCGTCGGGGCTGGCACCGCCGGCGATTTCCTTCCACGCGCCCGGAGCCAGGTCGAAGGTGATCCCGCCGGTGATCCAGCAGTCGCGCATGGCCGCCAGGCCGGTCTGCTCGATCTCGTTCACGACAGGTCAAGCCTACCGAAACCGCTTTGCGCCGCCAGCAGGTCAAGCCGGCTGCCATTCCAAAGTGCTGCCGTTGCCATAAGGTCCAGCCCAAGCAGCGTTGGATTGACGGTGTCGGCAATCGGCAAGGCGATACCATGCGGATCGCCGGCGGCTTGCCACCAGGCGGCACCCCGATCGTCCAGCAGGATCGCGCCGGGCGGCAGCATGACAGGACAATCGGTGAGCCAAGGGGCTGCGTTCTGGTGAGCAGCATGCGCCGCGAGCGGATCGGCTGTGTGAAAGCCGAAATCGGGCCACTCACCTGTCGGGACGTCGCCCTTGCGGTCCGCCACCAAGGCCCGCAGCGGCTGGCGTGCCGGGTAAAAGACCAACCTGGCATCGAACCGGTCGCCCGGTGTGAAGGCGTTCGAACGGCGACCGGCCGAGGCCGGAAAATAGTCGAGCAAGAGAGCAAATTGCGGGCTCGCGCTCTTCAGGTCGAGGAGCCAGGTCGAATGGCTGACGAGACCGTCACGGCGCGACTCGATCTTCTCGCCAAGCACCTCCCAGACGCTTTCGACCTGTTTGGCATCGGGATTGGCCAGAACCTGCTCACGGCTTTCGGACGTAGATACGAGCCGCCTCAGTTCGGCGTCGCCTGGTGTCGATCGCCAGGCCTTGGCCACCAGCACAAGCTTGCCGAGTTCGCGGATCGCCGCGTCCGGGCGCTCCTCGCTGCGCAGCCCCATCAGCCGTGACGGAATCTCGTCGATGCGGCCGGCAAGCGCTGTCGCCTTCATGTCGACCAGCCGTGCAGCAATCCGGCGGCAACGGTCACTGCTGTTGTCGACAAAACCGGCCAGGCCAAGCCGCAACTGGTCAGCGATCCATTGATCCAGCTCATCCAACGCCGCCGACACCGCGGATTGCGTATCCAGTGTCCGCTTGCGCTGCGCTGCCTCGCGGCGCTCGACCGCAGCGGCGTCCTCGATGTCTGCGCTTTCGTCGTCGCGCGAGGCCTCGCTAATGCTCTTGCCTCCCGCACCGGGCGCTGGCGCCGCCGGCTGCGGCGAGGCCTTCCTGCGGCGGCCGAGCCAATCATTCACCCATTCCGGGGTCGAGCCTGCGGCGGTAAAACTGGCCGGCGTGGTGGCTGCAATCCACATCAGCGCCAAAGTGTGCTTGCAGGGAAATTTCCGCGACGGGCAGGTGCATTTGTAGCCATGGTCGCCGGTGTCGACGACCACACGATAGGGATTGGAGCCGGAACCCTGGCATTCCCCCCAGAGGAGCCCCAGTTGGTCGCTCTTTTCGAGCCGTGGCCAGTTCGATTGCCTGGTCAACCTGGAAGCGGCGCTCAACGACGCCTGATCGGGCGCAAGCGCTTCGATGGTTTTCAAGTCGAATTCCAAGCCGCGCCTCTCGTCGCTCGAACGATACGGGTAGCCAGTATAGATGGCCGTCTATGACGGATTCTTGTAGCAGCAACCGTACAGAGATCGATACAGCTGAACACAATAGTTGCGCCAGTCAATCTGATCCGTCGGCAATGCAATTGCTATTCAGCGATGTCTCCCCCGAGAAATTACTCTTGGCGAGGATAAACGCGCGATATGACTTATTGAAGTGTCCGCGCCGGCTGACCGGCGTGGTCGCGCGCGATGCCGGCTTCGGCATCCTCCACACCAAACGCACGGTCGAGACCCGTCGCCACCACCGAGACCCTGAAGCGGCCCTCCATGCCCTTGTCGAAGATGGCGCCAACGATGATGTCGGCATCCTCATAGACCTCTTCGCGGATGCGGGTGGCGGCCTCGTCGACCTCGAACAGGGTCATGTCCCTGCCGCCCGATATCGAGACCAGCACGCCCTTGGCGCCTTTCATCGACACTTCGTCTAGCAACGGGTTGGCGATCGCGGCTTCCGCCGCCTTCATCGCCCGACCCTCGCCGGAGGCCTCACCGGTGCCCATCATGGCGCGGCCCATGTCGCGCATCACCGATTTGACATCGGCGAAGTCGAGATTGATCAGGCCTTCCTTGACGATGAGATCGGTGATGCAGCTCACGCCGGCATAGAGCACCCGGTCGGCAATGACGAACGCATCGGCGAAGGTGGTCTTGGCATCGGCGATCCGAAACAGGTTCTGGTTCGGGATGACGATCACCGTGTCGGCGCTCTCGCGCAGCCGCTCGATGCCCTCTTCGGCCATCTGCATGCGGCGCCGGCCTTCAAAGGTGAACGGCTTGGTGACGACACCCACCGTCAGGATGCCAGCCTTGCGCGCCGCCTGGGCGATGATTGGAGCCGCACCGGTTCCCGTGCCGCCGCCCATTCCGGCGGTGACGAAACACATATGCGTGCCGGCCAGATGATCCATGATCTCGTCGAGCGATTCCTCGGCCGCGGCGCGGCCGATCTCGGGAAGCGATCCGGCGCCCAATCCTTCGGTGACGTGGGCGCCAAGCTGGATCAGCCTGGACGCCTTGGACATGGTCAGCGCCTGGGCGTCCGTGTTGGCGGCGATGAATTCAGTGCCCTGAAGCTGCTCCGCGATCATGTTGTTGACGGCATTGCCACCGCCGCCACCAACGCCGATCACGGTGATCTTGGGTCTCATCTCGGAGATTTCGGGCTTCTTGAACTCGGCCATGCCTGTGTCTCCTTCGCCAATTGCGCGCGCTTCACGACCCACCCGCAGACTGCCTTGAAACCTTGCAATCGAGTGGCATGATGCGAATCACTCCGTTGCGATGGGT
The DNA here is from genome assembly GCF_040318635.1 of Mesorhizobium sp. M1066. Taxonomy (NCBI): domain Bacteria; kingdom Pseudomonadati; phylum Pseudomonadota; class Alphaproteobacteria; order Hyphomicrobiales; family Phyllobacteriaceae; genus Mesorhizobium; species Mesorhizobium sp. M1066. The sequence continues at coordinate 14,285 of NZ_JAMYMR010000007.1, read as the reverse complement.
AGCCCAAAAAGCCAGACAGCGGCCAGAGGTGCAAGTGCATGCGAGGTCAAGATTTGTGATGACCGTTTTGCACAGCGTGGCAGAGACGCATATGCCTGACAATCAAGCCGTCGGCCTTGGTGCGACGCGTCGGCTTGCCGGGCAGCGATCGAAGCGTCTATCATGTGCTTGATAAATCGCTGACTTCGGCGTTCTCGCCGGGCTCGGCCACGCAGAATTCCCAGCGGTGAAACCAGCCGGCCGCACAGATTTCTGAACCGATGAAGCAGCGCCCCCGCCAATGGCCGACAAAACACAATTCGGGTTGACCGCCGTCGACACCGTTCCCTTGCATGAAAAAGTCTATCTGGAACTTGTGCGGGCACTGATGTCCGGCCAGTTCACGCCGGGCCAGAAGCTGACGTCGCGAAAACTCGCAAGGGAACTCGGCACCAGCGACATGCCGGTGCGCAGCGCCTTCATGCGGCTGCAGGCGCTGCGGGCGCTCAGCCCGATGCCGAACGGCAGCGTCGAAGTGCCGGCGATATCGGCCGAGCGGTTTTCGCAGTTGACCGCGGTGCGGACTATCCTCGAAGGCTCGGCGACCGAACTGGCGACAAAACGCATCAACGGCAACAATCTGCGCACGATCCGACGCCACGCCACCGACCTGACTTTGGCGGCCCGCAAAGGCGATATCGATGATTACCTGCGCAAGAACCACGACTTCAAATTCTCGATCTATCGCCATTGCGGCAACGAGCAGATGATCTTCCTGATCGAGACCGTATGGATGCAGGTCGGCCCTTTCCTCAGGAACCTTGCCACGGGGTTCGAGGATGACCTCGCCTCCATCCTCGACATTGACTTTCACGAGGAAGTCGTCGCCGCGATCGAGGCTCAGGACTGCGAGCGCGCCCGCGCCGCCATCGTGCGCGACATCAACGAAGGCGCCTCGCATATCCTGCGGCAGGCGAGATTTCCGCAGGCGAGAAACTGATGTGTGTCGCGTTCGTGCGGATTCGGGCGACGCCACTTGGCTTTCCGGCCTCTTGCCTCTATGTTGCGATCGCAGATCGCGCAATTGGTTTTGAAATGCCTCCCGACATCCCGGCTAGTGACTTGAAAAAATAAGGAAAAGCGCTTGGCGAAAGCCCAGTCTGTTTTCCTAAAACTCACAAGCTATTTTTATCAGGGACAGTGCAGCCGGTCAGGTTGCGGCACCTTCGAAAACCAGAGGTTATAAATTGAGCGATGCAATTGCGGACGTTTTGAACTGGCTTGAAAGCAGAACCGACATCCAGAGCCTGAGGGCCGCGGTGTGCGACCTCAACGGCATCATGCGTGGCAAGCGCATTCCGGTCGAGCAGGCAAGGAAGGCGCTGGAAGGCAAGCTGCGCATGCCTTATTCGCTGATCGGGCTCGATGTCTGGGGCGAGGATATCGAAGGCAACACGCTGGTTTTCTCGACCGGCGATGCCGATGGACTTTGCCAATGGACGGGGCGCGGCATTCTTCCGGTGGCCTGGACAGCGCATCCGACCGCGCTGATCCCGCTCTGGCTCGCCGACGAAAACGGCGCGCCCTATCTCGGCGACCCGCGACGGGCGCTGGCCCGCATCCTCGATCGCTACAAGGCTTTGGGCCTGACCCCGGTCGCGGCAACGGAACTCGAATTCTACCTCGTCGATCCGCAGTCGCAGCGGCCGGTCGGACCTGTCTCGCCGGTGACCGGGCGCCGTCTCGATTCCGATGCGGCACTGTCGATCGACGAAATCGACGACTTCGAATCCTTCATCCATGACGTCTATGAGGCCTGCCGGACGCAAGGCATTCCCGTCGACACGGCCATCGCCGAGAACGGCGTCGGTCAGTTCGAGATCAATCTGAACCATGTCGCGGACGCCTTGCGGGCGGCTGACGATGCGGTGCTGTTCAAGCGCACGGTCAAGGGCATTGCCCGCAAGCACGGTTTTGCCGCCTGCTTCATGGCCAAGCCCTATGGCGACCGGGCCGGCAATGGCTTTCACGTCCATTTCAGCCTGGTCGACGGCGAAGGGCGCAATGTCTTCGACGACGGCACCGACCAGGGCTCGGAGATCATGCGTCATGCGGTCGGCGGCCTGCTGGCGGCAATGGCTGAGAGCACGCTGGTGTTCGCACCACACTTCAATTCGTACCGCAGGCTACGCCCAAGATCCTACGCGCCGACCGCGGTCGCTTGGGGTTATGAGAACCGCATGGTCGCCATCCGCATTCCCGGCGGACCGACCGCTGCGCGCCGTATCGAGCATCGCGTTTCGGGAGCGGACGCCAATCCCTATCTGGTGCTAGCGGCCATATTGGGCGCCGCACTGACGGGCATTGAAAGACAAATATCGCCAGGCGATCCGATCGGCACCGACGGCCAGGGCCTTCCGCCGGCAAAGCTGCCGCCGGACTGGGCGTCGGCGATCGCCGCCTTCGAGAGCGGGACGCATGTGGCGGAGATTTTTCCAGCCATCCTGCGCGACTCCTTCGTTGCCTGCAAACGCCAGGAATTGAACACGTTCGCGCTCAACGTCAGCGATTTCGAAATCGAGACATACCTCGAAAGTGTTTGAGGCCCGATTGCCCCGGCGGCATTGGTTCCGGCCGATTTTCGAGCAGCCGCAAAGCACTTGCGGTGGGGTCGCTAACCGGGCATAAACATGATGGTTTTTATCATGTATTATGGCTGGGATCACAGGACTTGACCTTCGTTGCGCGCATGGAAAGCCGGATTGAGGGCTTTTCAGTCATTGGCGACCTGAAATGGCATGTCTGGGACGGCGTGGTCGCCGACCTCTGGGATGTCTCATGCGGTGACAAGGCCGAAGGCTATTACGTCTCTCCCGACCCCCGGCTGTTCGTCGCGCTCGATGTGGATGGCGATGGCGCTTTCTTCGTCGAAGACGCCAAGGGCGAATTGCGCCGCCACGACCAGGCTTTTTCCATGGCCTACATACCGGCCGGCGTGCCGATCCGCGGCCGGGTCGAGGGGCTGCGGCGGATCCGGCATCTCGACCTGCATTTCGACGCCGCAGTGCTGACGCGCCGCTTCGGCCGCGGCCTTGACCACGAGGCCTTGCGGATGTCGCGCTTCCAGTTTCGCGACGACCGGATCGCCATGCTTGCCGGCCTGATCGCCGCCGAATGCGGCAGCGACCGGCCTCTGCATGATCTCTATGGCGAGGGTCTGCTCAATGCCTTGTTCGCAAGCCTGTTCCAGATCGACCGGCCTGATACCCTTAGGCGGCGGTCGCCGCTGTCGCGCCGCAAGCTGCGCCTCGTCACCGACTACATCGACGCGCATTGCCTTGACAGGATCCGGCTTGCCGATCTCGCCGCGCTGACCGGCCTGTCCGAAACCGCGATGAGTCATGCCTTCAAGGCGGCGACCGGCGTGCCGCCGCATCGTTGGCAGATGAAGGCGCGGGTCGACAGGGCCAAGGCGATGATGGCGCGTGACGCCGCTTCACTTGGCGACATCGCCGAGGCAACGGGTTTTTTCGACCAGGCGCATCTGACGCGTGTGTTCAAGTCGATTGTCGGCGTGACACCCGGCGCCTGGATGAGGAGCACCAGTCGCCAGTGACATTTCCGCAACATCACACCGCGATGTCCCTCGTTTGGACAAGAATGGACAAGCCGCCCAATTCCGTCCAATGACCCGCAGATAAGTTGAGATAAATTATCAAGTATCTCAATATCGACAGGCGGGGACTTTCCTGATGAGCAGAACTTACCGGATGAAGGCGCTTCTGGCGGCCAGCGTCGCCGCAGCCGCGATGATCCCGCCAATGGCCGCGTTCGCGCAGTCGGTGCAAACCAGCACCCAGCTTGAACCGGTGGTGGTCGAGGGCGAGGCCGGCGATGGCGCGACCGGACCGGTTAAAGGCGTCGTCGCCAAAAAAAGCAGGACCGGCTCCAAGACGGCGACCGACATCAAGGATATCCCACAATCCGTGTCGGTGGTCGGCCGTCAAGAGATCGACGACCAGGGCGCGCAGAAGGCTGATGAGGCCTTGCGCTACACGGCCGGCGTCTTCGCGCAGCCCTTCGGCCCCGACAGCGACACCAACTGGCTGTTCATCCGCGGTTTCCAAGCCACGGCTGATGGCACCTACATGGATGGGCTGCAACTGTTCAGCTACGCCTTTGGCGGCTTCTACGTCGACAGCTTCGGTCTCGAGCGAGTCGAAGTGTTGAAAGGGCCGGCGTCCGTACTCTATGGCGGCAGCAATCCCGGCGGCCTGGTCAACTATGTCAGCAAGCGCCCGGATGGCAGGCAGCGCTATATCGAGACAGGCGTCAACGATGCCGGCAATGTCTATCTGGGCTTCGACATCGGCGACGTCGACGGCAATGGTGTTGTCAGCTACCGGGTAACGGGCAAAGTCGCCGGCGGCGACACCTACAGCGATTTGCAGAATGGCTGGCGCGGCTTCATTTCGCCCAGCATCACCTGGCAGCCCGACGAGCAGACCAAGCTGACGGTACTGGCCAACTACAGCCACATCGATGAGAACCACAATGGCGGCAGCTTCCTGCCTTACATCGGCACTGTAACGGATCGGATTACCGGCGGCGTGAATTACGGTCGAATCGACCCAGATGTCAATTTTACCGAGCCGAGTGTCGATCTCTACAAGCGCGAGCAAGGTTCGATCGGCTACGAGTTCGAGCACACTTTCGACAACCAATGGACGGTGCGTTCCAACATGCGCCTCAGTGCGGCCTCGATTAATGAAGTCAACGTCTACGCCAACGGGTGGGCGAGCGCGACGCAGCTCAATCGCATCAATTTCGGTCACGATACCGACGCCACGACATTCCTGTCGGACCTGCAGATCGAGGGCAAGGTGGAGACAGGCGCTGTGGAACACACGCTGCTGGCCGGCATCGACTACAAATATTACAACATCGACCAGGTGCAGTCGTCGGCGCTCTTCGGCACAACCCCTCCCATTGATGCTTTCGACCCAATCTACGGCGCGCCACTGACGCCACGAGTCAGCTACCTCAATCAGGACTTGACCCAGAAGCAGCTCGGCTTTTACGCGCAGGACCAGTTGCGCTTCGGCGACAGCTGGCTGGTGACGCTGAACGGCCGTTACGACCGTGGCTGGCTCGACGCCGACAATCGGCCGACATATTACTCGGCGAGTTCCAGCACGCAGAACCAGACTGTCGGCGACTTCTCCGGTCGCGCGGGCCTCGCCTATGAGTTTGCCAATGGCGTAACCCCCTATGCCAGCATTGCCACCTTCTTCAACCCGCTCATCGGCACCGACGCCAACGGTAATCTGTTCAAGCCGGAAGAAGGCGTGCAGTACGAAGTCGGCGTCAAATATGTGCCGACCTTTGTCGATGGCCTGTTCACCCTGTCGCTTTTTGACCTGACCCGTCAGAATGTACCGTCGAACGTTACTTTCTTCACGCAGTTGCAAACCGGCGAAGTGCGCTCACGCGGTATAGAACTGGAAGGCAAGGTCAACGTCACCGAGGATTTCCGGCTCACCGGCGCTTTCACCGCCTATGACATCGACATCACCAAGGACGCCAACCCGGCGCTGATTGGCAAGACGCCGTTCATCGTGCCAGAGGTGATGGCCTCCGCCTCAGTCGATTATACTTTTCGTGGCGGCTGGTACGACGGCATCTCGATCGGCGGCGGCCTGCGCTACGTCGGCTCCTCATGGGCAGACAACGCAAACAACAACAAGGTTCCAGCTGTCACGCTGGCCGACTTGAAGCTTGGCTACGACAAGGAGACCTGGGGTGTCGATCTGAACATCACCAATCTGTTCGACAAAACCTATGTCTCCAGTTGTCAGACCACCACTGTCGAAGCCTGTTCTTATGGCGAAGGCCGCTCATTCAAGCTGAAGGCGCATACGACTTGGTAGCCATGTGCCGAATCCGCCAGTGATGATCCATCTGCCCAACAGACGGCAGGTGCTTGCGCTGGCGGCCGCGGCATTGCTGCCACCGGTCGCCGCCAGGGCGGCGGCGATGCGCGTTGCCGCGATCGACTGGGGCATGCTGGAGACGTTGCTGGCGCTCGGCATCGAGCCGGTGGCGGCGACCGAACTGATCCAGTTCCGCAAGATCGCGGTCGAGCCGGCGGTTCCTCAATCGGCAACCGATCTCGGGCTGCGCGGCGCGCCCAATTACGAGCTGCTGCGCATCGTCGCGCCTGATCTCATCGTGATCTCCAATTTCTACGAGTACCAGCGCCCGATGCTGGAGCGCATCGCGCCGGTGTTTGCGCAAACGGTGTACGAGGCCGGCGTGCCACCTTATGCGTTCGCCGAGGCGGCGACACTGGCCCTGGGCGAAAAGCTGGGACGGCAGGCCGAGGCGAAGCGCTACGTCGATGAGACGGCGGTCGAGATCACGCAGCTTGGCGCCACCTTGCCCCCCTCCCCCGCGCGGGTCTTCGTCATCAGTCTCGGCGATAGCAGGCATTTTCGAGCCTTTGGCCGAGATTCCATGTTCGGCGATGTGCTGACGCGTCTCGGCCTGGTCAATGCATGGACCGACGAGACGAGCTACAGCGCGGCGGCACCCGTCGGACTGGAGGCGCTAGCGCGCGTGCCCGAGGCGTCGATCCTGATCGTTTCGCCACTGCCGGCGGATGTCGGGCGTTCGCTTCCTACAAATGCCTTGTGGAACGCGCTACCCGCTGTCCGCCAGGGGCGTGTTGCTGTGCTGGATCCGGTCAACCATTTCGGTTGCCTGCCATCGGCACGCCGCTTCGCGCGTCTGGCGACGGCCGCCCTTGCCGGGCAGAGCCATGGCTGAGCGTGCCATGAACGATCGCACCGCGACGAGTGCCGCGCTGTCGCCAATCGCCCTGTGGAGCTTCCTGGCGGCGCTGGCCGCCCTCCTCTTCGCATGGCGCGTCGGCATGCAATGGCCGGCCGCACCGCCGGGCGACGGCATTGATCTCGACAGCGTCATCCTGGTCTACAGCACGCTGCCGCGCGCCGCCGTGGCGGTGCTGGCCGGCGCGGTGCTCGGCCTGTCCGGCCTGCTGTTGCAGCATGTGCTGCGCAACCCGCTGGCCGAACCGTCGACGCTCGGTATTTCGGCCGGCGCGCAACTGGCCATGACGATCGCCTCGCTTTACGCACCGCTGCTGATGGAGCGGTCGCAGGGCCTGGTCGCCTTCGCCGGTGGCATCGCCGCGGTGCTGCTGGTGCTGGCATTGACCTGGCGGCGCGGGCTGGAACCGGTCTCCGTCGTGCTCGCCGGGATGATGGTGGCGCTGACCGCCAGTTCCGTCAGCGCAGCACTGATCCTCGCCAATGGCGAGTACCTGTTTTCGCTGTTCATCTGGGGCGGCGGATCGCTGGTCCAGCAGGACTGGGAGCCGACCATCGCGCTGACGATCAGGCTGGCGGCCGGTGTGGTTGCCGCATTGATGCTGCTGCGGCCGCTGACCATTCTTGGTCTCGACGATGCCTCGGCACGCGGCCTGGGCGTCGCCCGTCACTCAAGCCGCTTTCTCATCATCGCGCTTGCCGTGTGGATGGCGACGTCAGTCGCGGCAGAGGTTGGCGTCATCGGGTTCGTCGGCCTTGCAGCGCCGGCGCTGGCCACGCTTTCGGGCGCCCGCACACTGCGCCAAAAACTGATCGCCGCGCCGCTGATCGGCGCCGTGCTGCTGTGGCTGACGGACGGGCTGGTACAGCTGGCCGCCGGTTCCGGTGGTGAACGCATTCCGACCGGTGCCGGCACCGCCCTGCTCGGCGGTCCGCTGCTGCTGTGGCTGTTGCCGCGGCTGCGCCTTTTCGAGTGGCCGCATCTCGGTTCGAATGGTACCGCACCGCGCAAGGCCAGCCGGCCCTGGCTCATCATCCTGCTTCTGCTTGCGCTGGCGCTTGTCGCTGCCATCGTGGCGCTTGTCGTCGGGCGTGGCCCGGACGGCTGGTCTATTGCTGGGGGAGACCTGTTAACCGATCTCGCCGCGTGGCGTGCGCCGCGGATCGGCGTGGCAACTGCCGCAGGTGCCATGCTCGCGGCCGCCGGCGTCGTCATCCAGCGGGTCACCGGCAACCCGCTGGCAAGCCCCGAAGTGCTGGGAGTCGGCACCGGCGCCGGTGCCGGCCTGACAGCCGTGCTGATGGTCAGCGCCACGGCCAGTCTCGGCTGGCAGCTCGCCGGCTCAGCCCTAGGCTCACTGGCGGCCTTGATTGCCATGCTGGCCCTTGCCGCACAAGCAAAGTTCGGTGCCGAGCGGCTGCTGCTTGCCGGTATCGCCATGAGCGCGCTGTGCAGCGCTGCGATCACCGCGACGATCGCGATGGGCAACGCGCAGTCCTACATTCTGTTGCGCTGGCTGAGCGGCTCGACCGGCCAGGCGTCGGCGCTCGATGCAGGGCTAGCACTCGCCTGTCTGTTGCCGCTGACGTTGCCGCTGTTCCTTGCCGCCCGCTGGCTGGATATCCTGCCGCTCGGGTCCGACAGCGCACGCGGGCTGGGCGTGCCGGTTGCCGGCGGACGGCTGATGCTGATCATCGTTGCCGCGCTGCTGACTGCGCTGGCCGCCATGGTCGTCGGGCCATTGAGCTTCGTCGGCCTGATCGCGCCACACCTTGCCCGTCTGGTCGGCTTTTCCCACGCCCGCGTCCATCTCGCCGGAGCGATGCTTCTGGGCGCCCTGCTGATGATCGTTTCGGACTGGCTGTCGCGCATGGCGGCCTTTCCCTACGAACTTCCCGCCGGCCTGTTCGCTTCGCTGCTTGGCGGGCCGTACCTCGTCTACCTGCTTGCCAAGGGCGTGCCGCGCCAAGGCTGACGGGTTCCGAAATGCTATGAGGTTCTATCCATAGGGCTAGGCCAGTGCGGCCAAGCTGGCGCGCATCGATCGGTCATGTTCCGGCAGCCGCGATACAGTCGACAGGCCGCGGGCTTCCTGGGCACCGAAGCCCAATCGGTTCAGACAGGCTCTTGCCAAGGCCGCATTGCTGTCGATGACGACCAATCCATTGATATCGTTGAGGCTGGCGGCCACCACCGACAGTTCGGTGCAGCCGAGCAGGGCGGCATCGGCGCCGGCCGCTTGCGCGATGTCGAGCGCGCGCTCGGTTTCAACCGCCGCATCCGCGATCGAACCCGCCTTGACGAGGCTGATCGCGCTGTCGACGCACGCCTGAAATTCGGTGTTCGCGGGAAGGCAGAACTCAAATCCCGCCGCCGACATCCTGTGCTGATAGAAACCGGAGACCAGCGTGCCCTGGGTGGCGAGTATCGCAACCCGGCCCGGCTCCAGGCTACGACGCGTCTCCGTCACCACAGCATCTCCGATATGGATGATTTCCGCGCGCGAATTCGCCGCCAGTTGGCCGTACCAATGGTGGGCGGTGTTGCACGGCATCGCGATGCGGGCGACACCGAGCGCATTGAGCGTCGCGACCGCGGCTTTCAAAGGCGCCAGCGGCCCGTCATGGCCGGCAAGGATCGCTTCGGTCCTGTCGGGCAGCTGCGGGACACTGAGGATCACGGCAGGCACATGTTCGTTGTCCCTAAGCGCCTGGGTCATCCGGGTCAGCTTGAAGTAGAAATCAGCCGAGGCAAGCGGCCCGAGACCGCCGATAATGCCGAGCTGGGGACGGATGCTGTCGTCGATCATCCGACAGGCTCGGCTTCGAGCTGGTCCGAGGCGGCGTCAGGCTGCGTCGTCTCCCTGTGGCTGGGAGCGATCATTGCCGTGCTCGCCGCGACGGTGCAAACGCTGGCCAGCGTCATGAACGTGTCGACGGCTGCATCCACCGCGACGAACAGGACGAACGCCGCCTCGAAGGGAAGCTTCAGGTATCCGCAGACGATGGACATCTGCGACAGGATGAGCAGGCTGCCCATGCCGCCGGTGGTGAGCGCGAGAAGCGCTGAGATGATACCGACGAGCACGAGGTCCGAGACTGCAAGCTGGTGGCCGTAAAGCTGGGCGATGAAAAGCGCACCCGAGGTGTAGAGCAGCGCTGGGCCTGTCCGCAGCAATGCCGCCTGTAGCGGCACCAGCAGTTCGACCACCACCAGGCTGAACCGCAGGCGCTCGCTCAAAAGGTTGATGACCCAAGGCAGCGAGGCGACCGTAGAGCGTGTGGTGATGGCCACCATGAGAAGGGGCTGGCAGGTCTTGATCGTGGTCCAGTAGCTTCGTCGCGACCGGATGGCGATAATGGCAAAAGCCCCGGCAACGAATATGAGGCAGGAAAGGCCCATCACCAGCAGGTAACCGCCCATCAGCGTGAGCGGCTTGGTTCCGGTCGACGCGGTCTGGTCCGCGATCAGGATGAAGGTTGCAAAGGGCAACCCCCAGATGAACCAGTTGGTGAGCACCGTGCAGGCCCGGTAGACGGCGTTGAGCGCCTGGGTCAGGCTCATGGACGAGGGCTGGGGAATCTTCCCCATTGCGAGCCCGAAAAGCAGGCAGAACAGCAAAACCTGAATGGTCTGGCCCGAGGCCAGCGCGTTGAAGACGTTGTTCGGCACCAGGTCGAGCAGGATCGAGTGCCCGCCATTGGGATCCCCATTGGAGGCTGGCGGCTGGAACGGGAAGGCGAGATCGGTGGATACGCTGCCTTGCGAATTGATGAACTCGCCAAGCTCGATACGTGACTGGGGATTCTCGATCTGGCCCGGCTGCAGGATCAGCGACAAGGTGCCACTCACCAGCACGCTCAGGAACGACACGACCAGCACGGCCATACCCACCTTGCCGAGGTAGCGGACCGATTTCGGGTCCTGGACCATCGCCGTGATGGAGAAGATGACCGACGAGACCAAATAGGGCAGGACGACCATCTTGAGGAAATTCAGGTAGAGCTGTGCGACAGGGCTGATCGCATGGGCAAAGTCTGGATAGTAGAGGCCGCACAGTATCCCTGCAGCAATCATCACAATCGTCGTCACGGGCGAGCGCAGGATACGCCTTGCCGCGAGGCGCCAGTCGAAAGGCAGGGGTCCGGCTACGTCGGAGATGGCCATTGTCAGGCTTTGCTCCCCAGGCGATAGCGGGCGATGATCTCATCCGTGTTGAGAATCTGCTGACCCCGCGCGAGATCGAGATACAGATCGACAAAGGCCGCGAGATGCGGATTGTCCGGCCGCACGCCGACTGCGATCGTATCGACCTTGTCGGTCAGCGTGATGGAGCGCGCGACGACCGTCATCGACGGATCGTCGACCATCAGCTTCTTGATCTCGAAATCATCGCGATAGGCCATGTCGATCGTCCCGTTTCGGATCGCATCGATGATCAGGTCCCAGCTTGCCAGGCGGTGGATTTGCGCATGCGGGAAGGTCGTGGCCGCATAGGTGGCGAATGAAGAGCCCTCGATCACGCCAAGATCGCCTGAGAAGTCACGGACGATCTGTTCGGGCGGCTTACCTTGCGCGATACGCGCCAGGTTGAGGCGGTTGGCGATCAGCCCTTGCCGCAGCATGGCGTAGGGGCGGGAATAGATGATCGACCGGCCGCGCTGAAGCGTCCGGCTGAGCTTGCCAATCGCCATGTCGGCCTGCCCGGAACTGACCTGTCTGACGATATCGTCGAACGTTGCGGCGGATCGATCGAACACCGGCTCGACGCCAAGCGCCGCGGCGATGCCGTGGGCCAGTTCCATGTCTATGCCATCGTCCCCCGATCCGTCGGCCGGGAAGAACGGATTGGAAGCGAAGGCCGGCATTGCGATGCGCAATGCATCGCCGCTCGCGATAGGTTGAGGGGCGCTCTCCGCCTGCTGTCCCAGAGTGCTGGCTGCCCGGGCTTGTGAAATCAGCAACCCGCCGCTCCCGGCCGCAAGCAGTGTACGACGTGTAACCGACATGCGCGTTCTCAATTAACCCGGGAAAGCTGCAACATGCACAACCGGCGTTAAACAAACGTATATATTACTCTATGTCTTTTTATGTATTGGATAAGCAGCTTAGCGCCACAAAATATCAGCATTGCCTAATATGCAAGGAACGGCGGAAGGATCGCATTACTTCCCGCCCGCCGGTCAGCTGGATTGTCAAAACGTCTCGACCCAGGGCCGCAACTCAAGCTCCGAGCTCCAGGCGCTGCGATGCTGGCGATGGGTTGTGAGATAGGCCTCGGCGATGGCATCCGGCGACAGGCGGCGGTCCGGCCGGTCGGGATCGGCTGCCTGTCCGGGCGGCTCGATCTGGCCGTCGATGATGAAGTGGGCGACATGGATGTTCTTCGGGGCGAGTTCGCGGGCCATGGACTGCGCCAGGCCGCGCAGGCCGAATTTCGGCATGGCAAAGCCGCCCGAGCCGGGAAAGCCCTTCACACTGGCGGTGGCGCCGGTGAACAGGATCGAACCGGATCCCCGCACAAGCAGCCGGCGCGCCGCCTGCTGGCCGACCAGGAAGCCGCCATAGGCGCCGACCAGCAATGCCTGTTTGACCGCTTCGGCATCGAGCTCGGCGATCGGGCCGCGTGTGCGTGCGCTGGCGTTGAACACCACGAGCGCCAGCGGGCCGGCCTTGTCGGCGGTGTCGAACAGCCTGGCGACGGACGCAGCGTCGGCGACATCCGTCTCAACGGCCAGCGCACCGGTCTCATCGACCAGAGCGCCCAGCTTCTCGACGTTGCGGGCGGCCAGAACCACGCGAAAGCCTTCCCGGGTGAGAAGGCGCGCAAGCGAGGCGCTCAGACCAGCGCCCGCGCCTGCAATAACGGCCACATCGGATGTCATGATTTCTCTCCCTTGCGGATTTCGGCGGAAGCGTTTCGCCAGATCGAGCAAGGTCGCGCCTTCGCGCATGATAGGCAAGAGGTGGCATTGCCGCTGTGTTGAGCCCAAACGACCGCAGAACCGGCGTTGCGCGGTCCAGCATCGCCTGTGGCGCTACGAAGGCCGCTCGGCCTTCAGCAACGAGACCGCCACTTCGAAAGTGGCAAGGCTTGGACCTTGCCCGCCAACCGGATTCATCCGACCGACATTTTGACGGTAGAATCGTTAGGCTTCGTAAAGCTGTCGGCGATCTCATCAATGGGGACTGGAGCATGGTCCCGAAAAGTGGGAAACGGTTTTCGGAAAAGATCATGCTCAACGAGGAAACGACCATGGAACCAATCTGGGCTATCGGCCTGATGACCGGCACGGTGCTGGACGGCAACATCGACGTCGCGCTGATCAAGACCGATGGCGAGCAGATCGAGGATTTCGGCACATATCGGCTGATGCCCTATCCCCCATCTATCCGCTCCCTGCTGGAAGAAACGCTGACGCAGGCGCGGGCGTGGAATTTCGTCGGGCCGGAGCCGGCGATCTTCCGCACCGCAGAGCAAGCCCTGACGCGCGCGCAGTCGGCGGCCGTCAAGGAGTTGGTCGAAGGCTATGGCATGACGATGGCCGATATCGGCATCGTCGGTTTTCACGGCCAGACCGTTTTGCATCGCGCGCCGCAGGTTGGACATCTCGGCCAGACAAGGCAGCTCGGCGATGGCGAGCTGATGCATGCCATCTTGGGCACCAAGGTCGCATACGATTTCCGCTCGGCCGACATACGCGCCGGCGGGCAAGGCGCGCCGCTGGCCGCGGTCTATCACACCGCGCTGATGCGCAGCGCCGGCGCCAATGGCGAGGTCGCCGTACTCAATCTCGGCGGCGTCGCCAACATCACCTGGTGGGATGGCGCCGACAATGTCGTCGCCTTCGACACCGGACCGGCCAACGCGCCGCTGAACGATTTCATCAAGTCGAAGGGGCTCGGCGAGATGGACCGCGACGGCGCGCTTGGCCGTGCAGGTAAGGTGGACGAGGCCCGGCTGGCCAAGCTGTTGCAGCACCCTTATCTGAGCAAAGCCTACCCGAAATCGCTGGACCGTTTCGACTTCGGTGCCGCGATGGCGGACGGCCTGGATGCCGAGGATGGTGCCGCCTTGCTCACCGCCTTCACCGCCGGCGCCGTCGGCAAGGCACTCGACCTCTTACCAAGCCGGCCTAAAAAGCTGGTGGTCAGCGGCGGTGGTCGCCATAACCCGACCATGATGGCAATGCTGGCCAGCCGCGCCGGCGTCGAGGTGGTGCTGGCGGAAAGCCTCGGTTGGAGCGGCGATGCGGTCGAGGCGGAGTGTTTTGCCTTCCTCGCGGTTCGCGTGTTGCGCGGCTTGCCGATCAGTTTCCCGAGCACCACCGGCGCGCCGCAGCCGATGCGTGGCGGAAAACTCGCCGGCTAGAGCGGGATGAATTTAGGTTGGGCATAGCCTGCCTCTGTGAAGTAATTTCGGCATTCGGTTGACGTGACGGTGCCGAGGATTT